>JAPLDO010000041.1 GCA_026391715.1 Bacteroidota bacterium | reverse complement strand
CTCAGTATTATGTTTGCAATTGATGCCATTGTTGTACTTTGCTGTATTGTTTTGTTCATTAAAAAGACAAAGTGAACCATCGGCATGCTGGGGACCAAGAGGAATTTCTGGGGGATCACGTTTGAAATTGAAATCGACTTGGTGAAAAAGAATCTGGAAAAATCACTTCAATCTTAGAACCCCTTAGGGGTGATATCTTTGTAGCAGGATAAAAACAAACCATTTTCAGAGCCCCATCGGGGCGACATGGTTTTTGAACCTGACGAAGCATACCCGCTGCGTTTATCAAAAATTAAGAAGAATAATCTATTTCGCAGCTACGCTGCTCTGAGATTTACGCCCTGTTTTTACCACTACAAAGATTGGGCAGCTACGCTGCCAATGGGGAACAAGTGTAAAACCCCCAGATTTTTAACTTGATCATGATTCTCAGCTTCCCATGGGATGGTTTAAAGCCCATTTTTTAACATTCGAAGGCAGCCGTTTATTCTGCAGTTCATTGGCCATGAAATCAAAGTAGGGTTCGGTGTGTTTATAAAACATTTTGAAACCGGGACAGAGATAGTTTAATCCCGGCTCTCCGTCGGGTGTATTTGCTATGCGGTTTTTAGGACATTCTCCATTGCAGAGGTCAAGAAATTCGCATTTCCTGCAGAAAGCAGGCAGTGTGTCGCGCTTGTTCTGCCCAAACCGATGCTGGAACGGAGAGTTCATTAAGGTCAGTAATGATTTTTCATTAATGTTGCCGAGTTTATATTCAGGAAAAACGAAATGGTCGCAGGCGAATACATCCCCGTTATATTCTACAACGCCGGCATTGCCGCAGGTTTCGGCAGAAACACAAACTGCGGGAGGAACACGCATCCAGTTTTCAAGTACGCAATCGAAAGTTAGCACGAAACAGTCGCCGACATCTTTACGAACCCATTCATCAAAAATCCGGATCAGGAAATTCCCATAATCAACTGGATCAACCGTCCAGTCGGTGACTTCACCATTTTTCCTGGCGTTGGCTGGCAATAGCCTGAGTTCGCCAGTTGTCGCAGCGGGATCAATCCATTCAACAACTGGTAGAAACTGCATATACCGGCTGCCGATACTTTTCAGAAACCGGTAAACTTCCGTCGCATACTTTGCGTTATAATCATTAACCACTGTAAGAGTATTGAATTCGGTCTTGTGTTTTACAAGTAATTCCAAGCCTTTCATGCATTGCGAAAAACTACCCTGACCGTTCCTGAAAACCCTGTAATGATCGTGGCAATATTCTGGACCATCTATCGAAATTCCGATCAGGAAATGATGATCCGCGAAAAAGCTGCACCAGTCATCCGTGAGCGTTGTTCCATTGGTTTGCAAAGAATTCTCGATCACCCTGCCACCGCCATGTCTTTTTTGCAATTGAATAACATTCCTGAAAAAATCCATTCCTCTCAGGATCGGTTCGCCTCCATGCCAGGCAAAAAGAACAACCGGATCCTGAGAGGAATAAATAGTCTGCGCAATATACGTTTCAAGGAGTTTTTCGCTCATCAGCCGTTGATGCGAATCACTGGGATAGAGTTTTTCTTTTTCAAGATAGTAGCAATAGGCGCAGTTCAGGTTACACAAAGAACCGATGGGTTTTGCCATTAGCGAGAATGGCAGTTTAGCGGAAACAGTTATATTCATAGCGCTTACAAAAATGAAATTATTATACGACCTCCTGCCAATTCCTCGGTCTAAGAGTCAGTCAGCTTTTCAGTATTTGAAGCGACCTCTTGTAAAATTCCAATTTGTTCTATACCTTTGTCCCGTTGCATATTTATCTATTAAATTTCATATTTCGTTATTCATTTCAAAATTAACCATTTATATTGAAACATAGAACGTTATTTATTTGAATTATTTGAATGTCTGTTATTTAGAATGTTTTTTCAAATTTCACCTTTGCCTCGTAATCAAATATATGACTCATAAAAAGGAATCTCAGGAAATAAAATTGATTCCTGCTTCAATTATAAATAAACTTTATAAATTACGACCCTTGAATTTGGAACCTGGAACCTGGAACCTGGAACTTGGAATTTGGAAACTGTAAAATGAACATATTTTGGTTCTTTTGAAAGAGGAGTAGTACCCAATTTATGTTCCTGAATTGTTTATAACATCATTGAACTTACCACAGGGATATGAGAAAGACATTACTAATATTAATATTTGCCTGCGCAATAAGCAGTGTTTCTGGTCAGGAAAGACCTTATAAAATTGGAATAAAGGCAGGCGTCAATTACATCCATTTGGAAAACTACGGCAAAGGCTATTATTCTGACTTTGACCCAAAGCCAGGCTGGAGTTTTGGAGCTTTATTTCAATATAAAAAAGGAGCTTTTGTAAATTACTCGATTGTACCTGAAATTCTTTTTACAACTTCAACAACAGATGTAGATCTTATTTACATAACAGATTGTATAACAACAATTCAGACAATAGATATTCCAATTAATTTTAAGCTGGGACTGCAATTGAGTAAAATTTTCAGGCCATATATTTTAGGAAATGTATTTGGATCATATATAGTCGCGTATGAAGGAGACCTGTTCTACATGCTTGATGATATGTCCGAAAATTTTGTAAAGGCAGATATTAATAAATTATATTTCGGGGTTAGCGCGGGGCTTGGTTTTGATCTCTGGAAATTTCAAATTGAGGGAAGATACAGATGGAATCTAAACAGGATCAATTCTCAAGACTATTCTACCTTGAAACAAATGGGCATGGAACTCTCATGCGCATTTCTTTTTTAAATACGAATTGTAAACACTATCACGTAAGATGAAAAAGTTATTCTTGTATTGCGTAGTAATCTTCACCTTCTATTCGTGTAAAAAAGAACCCTTGGAGGATTTTCTCTTTCTGGAGAGAATTGAAAAAGTTGAAGTAATTGATAAGTACACTTTAGCGACCAGACTTAAACAAAACCCAAATTCTACGCTATACAAGGCGTTGCCTAATAAAAAAATAAAGGCAGTTTCAATTGTTTATAATACCGTTGGACCTGATGGAGAGCCTATCCTTGCTTCAGGAGCAATATTTTACCCCTCTGCAGATATAGATTATGAACGATTGGGGACTATTCTGGGGGTTCATTATACTTATGGAGCCAATTACGAGGTTCCATCTCAGAAAATGGCAGTAACCGAGGGTCTTTTCTCACTGTTTGGTTACGTTGTAGTAGCCCCTGATTATATAGGATATGGAGCATCCAAAGATAAAGTTCATCCCTATTATGATGTTGTAAGCACGGGTCAGGTTTCTGCAGATATGCTTCTGGCGGCAAAAGAATATTTTGCTTCAATAAGTAGAAAAGTGTCTCACAAAGTTACTGTAATGGGGTATTCCCAAGGCGGGCAGGCTTCTCTCTCTTTTCTTCGATTTGTAGAAACAGAGCCATTGTATCAGGATGCTTTTGTAATAGATCAGGTATTTGCCGGCGGGGGGGCTTATGATTTGATAAAATCGTATGACGCTTTTGTAAAAAAAGATTATAGCAGCCAGCCCGTTACAATCCCTCTTTTAGTTCTGGGTCTCAATTATGGAGAAAACTTAAATTTAGACCTTAAGCAAATGTTTGCAGAACCTCTTTATTCTAACTATAACGAATGGATCATTTCAAAAAAATATACAACAGATGAGGTTACAGCCATGATGAAGGAGACAAAACTTACCAAAATTATGGCGCCTGAAGCGTTTGATACTACAAACCCGAATACAAAAAAGTTCAGGAATGCATTAAGAAAAAACAGTCTGATTGTTTACGGAAAAATAACAAATTGGACGCCTAAGGCAAAGATAACTTTATTGCATGCCACTGACGATACCATCGTTCCTTATGAAAATACAGATAGCGCTTATAAGGCATTCCTGGCGGCAGGCTGCAATGTTACCAAGCATGATATTTCAAATAAGGACCATAAGGAAGCCGGTCAGGATTTTTACACCTATGTAATGCTTCATTTACTGATCTAACCATTCTTAAGATGAAGACCAGAATAACCATTTTTCTTTTATTGTTGAGTTCAACCGCTCTGTGCGCTCCGCCAAAGTCTTATGCAAAACATAATAAAGGATATTTCTTTGACGCAGGAATCTCAGTGGGAGGAAGATTCCCCAAAAACATCGATCCGAAATTAATCATTGAAGCTTTTACTACGCACGGATACCAGTTTTCAAATACTTTTTCTCTCGGCGCTGGTCTTTCTACCTACAATACAGAAACCATTAACATTTATTTACAATTGAGATTCAACTTGCGTAATATTAATGAAACCAGAACCAGTTATCCTTATATTTCGTTAAGAGGAGGATATTCATGGAGCACCTGGACAGGAGATACATGGGGAGATGACAAAGGTCCAATTGTTGACCCTCATATAGGATGGTCTTTTTTTACAAAAGAAGCAAATTTACGGTGGAGCGTATTTGTTTCACCTGGCTTTTATCAATTCAACTTTATTCCAAAGATTGGATTAGCTTTTGAATTTTAGGAAACCCCGAGAACTACCTGAGAAAGCGATGAAAAATTCTGCGTTCATCTGCCTGTTATTGTGTTTAATCTGCGAAAAAAATTTTTGTTCCCTGTCCTGAAGTTTCCGATTTTGAACTGTGCCGGAGTTACCGCCTTGGCGCCAAGGCTCCAGCGAGGGAGGAGGAAAAAACCTTTCACTCTGTTGGGCAAGTTTAGCCATTGAGAATGCCTGGGAGATAGAGGGTGAATCACTGGCTTTAGCCAAAACAAAAGAGGCGAAGTAGCTTTTCATCTCGCCTTATGTGAGATTTTTGTTACTTTTGGCGCATGATACGCCCTGCCAGTCTTAAAAAAGGAGATAAAATCGCAATCGTTTCGCCGGCGCGAAGCATCTCTTTTGCCGAGGTGCATCCGGCTATCCGCGTATTCAATGGGTTTGATCTTGAAGTAGCGCTTGGATCATACATTTTCAGCAGGCACAATCAGTTTGCCGGAACCGACGAAAGGCGGCTCTGGGATTTTCAGCTTATGCTCGATGATGATGAAATCAGGGCAATCATCTGTTCAAGAGGCGGATATGGAACTGTTCGGATAATTGATAAACTTGATTTTACCAGGTTCTGCGCCAATCCGAAATGGATAGTTGGTTACAGTGACGCAACGATACTACATGCTCATATCCATCAACTGTTTGGCATTGAAACCCTCCATGCTGTGATGCCTGTAAATATCGGAAAAAATGCGGATGCTGAATCAGTTGAAACAATGGCAAATGCGCTTTTCGGACAACATATTGCCTATAATTATCCTGTTTCGCAATTATCGAGGAAAGGCGAAGCCGACGGGATATTGATTGGCGGCAATCTTTCAATTTTATATAATCTTTCCTGTACGGTTTCATCGCCTGATACAGCGGGTAAAATTCTTTTCATTGAAGACGTGGATGAATATCTGTATCATATTGACCGCATGATGATTAACATGAAGCGGTCGGGCAAACTCAGTAAACTCAGAGGTTTGATAGTTGGAGGAATGACCGGAATGAAAGATAATGCCATTCCATTTGGCAAAAGTGCCAACGAAATCATAGCCGAAGCCGTTAAAGAGTATTCCTATCCGGTTTGCTATGATTTTCCCGCAGGCCACCTCGATAAAAACCTTGCTTTGATTATGGGGAGACAGGTTCGGCTTAAGGTGAACAAGACAGTTGAAATCATTTTTTATTAACAATCCTGTTACCTTTTCCGGTTTTTCCGATTAACCATTTTTTGTCTCGCAGATTTTCTATTAATCATGGATTTGGTATATGAGCGTCCACATCGAAACCGGTAAAACCGGAGAACAACTTGCCACTGACCATTTGTTGGCAAAAGGCTATAAGATATTGGAGCGCAATTGGCGCTGGGGAAGGGAAGAACTCGACATCATCGCACAGGATGGAAATTTTGTCGTTATCGTTGAGGTGAAAACACGTACCGGAAAAAACGAGATTGAACCCGCAGAAGTAGTGCCGCGAGACAAACAACGTATTCTGGTTCGAATAGCCAATGCCTACATGAGATATAAGAACCTTCCCGGGGAGGTCAGGTTTGATATCATAACGATTCTGATGAATGCGCGAGGGCGTCAGCTTCATCATCTCGAGGATGCGTTTTATGCGACTTTATAATTGTGAATCAGGTTGGTTCATTTTCTCCCGAAATCGGCTGGAATTTCCCCCCAATATTCGGTTTCCCATTTCAGAATCCGGTTGGGATAATCGTTTTTCTTTATCCAGGTTAATCCACGATCTACCAGTTCGAAAAGCTTTTGATTTTTCGGGGAGATCGACAGGTTCGTTTTAATAGCTTTATTTCTAACCCACGCTATTGCGGTTATAGAATCAGAATAGATGGGCCAGTCAGAATTCCGTTCCTTCAGGTAAGCGAGTGCATGCACGATGCCGAGAAATTCCCCCAGGTTTACCGTTCCCTGAGGAAAAGCGCCGATATGAAACAGTTCCGCTCCTGATTTTGTATCAACGCCGCGGTACTCAAGCGCTCCCGGATTGCCTGCGCAGGCGGCGTCCACACAAATACTGTCGGGAACAGGTTCGCCGATAATAGGATTTTTACAGACAATTTTTTCTAATTTATTCTGCTTTTTTCCTATGAATTTCCAGGGATCCTCCTTTAATGCACGCTGAGCCAAATCGAGTGTGTGGAAGCCCATGTACAATGCGCCATCGAAACCCTCAATCTGTTTTTTACAATCCGACCAACGGGAATAAATTCCGGGAACTTTTCCCCGCCATACCACGTAAAAGTTGTTTTTTGGCATAGTTGCAATTATACTGCAAAAATACGTTTTGTATCGCTACGGCAAAAATTTCGCAACCACAAAACCATGAAGGCTCTGACTTCCTGACCTCATATTTTGAATAAGATAATTCAATCTTATTTAACAAAAGCGTACTCGCAAACAATATTCCTCCAATCTGTTAGCGCCAATACATTTTCACCGGAAACAACGCCTGCGGATTTTTGTATCTTTGCTAAAAAACAGATCGTGAGTGTAATCGTCATCCTCCAGCCGCCAAATTCCAAGGGAAAAACAAGAGAGTGAGGCAATTTTTAACAAGATTTGAAAGCGCCGGTTTGAAACCTTGAACTTTGAACTTTGAACTTTGAACCTGTAACTCGCCATCATAATGTCACAATTTAACCCGTTTGCAGAATAAAGATGAATACAAAGACGCGTCAGATTATAGAACAGGTAAGAAAGTTGTACCATCGGTATGGGATCAAGAGCGTTACCATGGATGATGCGGCGAGTCATCTTGGCATCTCAAAGAAAACGCTATATGAACATTTCCGCGACAAGGAAGATCTTGTTAATGCTGTTTTAATGCAGGAACATTACAATCATTACAGTTTCCTCGACGCCATTGAAGGAAAGGAACTAAATGCGATTGAGGAGATGTTCGATGTTTATAAGATGATAAATGCCATGTATAAGGATTACAATCCTTCGATGGTTTACGATGTTAGAAAATATTATCCGGGTCTCTTTTCCAGGTTAAAGGAAATCAGGCGCAAGAGGATGTATGATTCGGCTTTGAACAATATGAATAAAGGCAAAAATGAAGGACTTTACCGAAAAGAGCTTGATTCTGCGATAATTGCCAAGCTTCATGTATTCCGCATCGAAAGCCTTTTTGACAACGATATGTTTACCCAGGAAGAACTAACCTCTTTTACCATGTTCCATGAGATTTTCGTTTATCACGTTTATGGGATTCTCAGCCACGAAGGACGACTCTTTTTTGAAGCAAACTTCGATAAATTCAAGGCAACGTTGTAAATTTACACCCTTCAGGCAACTTAATTTCCTGATTTACGTCTGATTAATAGCTTATGTTGGATGCTCATCGATGATTCAATAATCGAGGGTTGCATTGCCGGAAAGCGTGATGCACAGAGCGCACTTTATCGCAAATATGTTTCGGTAATGATGGCGGTGTGTTTGCGTTATGCCCAAAGCCGGGATGAAGCTGAAGACATATTATCGGAGGCGTTCCTGAAAATCTTTACCAACATCAGATCGTACCGCTATGAAGGCTCATTTGAAGGATGGATGAAACGGATTATGATTAACCATGCCCTGAACTATTATCGCAAAAACAGGAGGTCTCCTTTTCTTGAAGACATTGGCGAAATCAAGGAAACTGACATTCTTAATGACGAGCCGCGTAGCGCCGACCACTCTCCGGTTTCAGCCGAAACACTCACTTCGCTAATCCAGATGCTGCCGCGCGGGTACAAAATGGTTTTCAATTTATATGTCTTTGAAGATTATAGCCATAAAGAAATATCGCAAATGCTGCAAATTTCAGAAAGCACTTCCAAAACCCAATTGTTAAAAGCCAGAAAAATGCTCCGAAAAAAGTTGTACGATTTAAACCTGATAAAAAATCCTGCCCCGAGTAATGAATAAGGAGATAAAATATAATGGCGCTGACGACGAAGGGATTGACGAACTCTTCCGCAAAACTATAGCCGGTCATCGGGTAGAACCTGATCCCGGCGTTTGGAAAGGCATCAGCCGGAAGTTGCTTTGGCTTGAGATTAAGCGGTTCAACTTTAAAAACCTTTCCGTTAAATTCAGGGTGACAGGCATTCTTGTTGCGGCGCTCACCGGTATTGCGATATATTTATTTCTGCCGGGAAAATCTCCTTCTGGGCGCCTTTTTGATAAATTCGTTGCTCCGGTAATCCACAACGAAATGGCTCCGGCGCCATTGACGAAACCTTCTTCTTTCAATTCATCCACAACGCCTGCCATTGACAAAGGAAAGATTTCTCCGAAACCTTTGGCGTCGTTATCAAATGCAATTAATACTGATAATTTACATAGAACCTCCGGCAAAACAGAAGAAACTACCGCCGCCAAGGCTGCAAAATCCGAAAGAAGTATTCAATCCAACGCTCTTCCTCTCGCCGATGCTGTGGTTTCTGATTTTTCAACTGCGCATATACAAGGTAATTCACCAATTTCCGTGATGAATAATATGGCTGAGGAAATTTCTTTCCTCGAACCTATCCGAGTTTTACAATTGCAAAACCTTCCGGGCGCTGATACTGTAACTACGATCATGACCATTAAGGGCGCTGAGAAATTTGTTGTTAAAAAATCGCCGGCACGGCAAATGTTTTCCGCTTCCATTGGAATCAATCCTGAACTTGCATTCTACCGGGGAAATGATACTTATACGAAAATGAATTACTGGGTAAATGGCGGAGTATCGTGGCATATTTCACGCTTTTCAATTTCTTCTGGAATTGGGCTTGGATATATGCTTGACTACGGAAAGTACCGCGCCGACTATAAAAGCCGCGATAGCATCGGGTATTTTGATAATGTAGTTTCGTTTACCGCCGGCTCAAACAACGAGATTGTTTATAACACAAAGCCTGTTACAATCTACGACAGCCTTCAGCATAATGCCGATTACCGTACTTCAAACAGATACACCTACCTGCGAATTCCTTTGTTGTTTGGATACCGCGTTTTTGAATCAAACCGGGTTAGCGTTTCCATTCAAACCGGACCCGCAATATCTTTTCTGCTTGGTTCAATGAAATCGGATCCGGTTATTGAATATTCCAATGCCCGGATAATTCGTATTGATGATGAAACTCCCGCCAGGTTAAAGACCAACTGGCAACTCTGGGCAAACCTGTACCTCGAAATACACGTAACGAAAAAGATCAGCCTCTATCTCGAACCCTCTTTCAAATATTTTATGAAACCAACGGCAGAACAGGAAAATTCTGGAGCGAATCCGCCCTGGTCATTGGGTTTGGGTATTGGATTGCAGTTCAACTTTGAACCAAAAAATCAGAATCCATGAAAAGCCTGTTATTTTCGGTCATATTGATATTCGCTGTTTTTTCAGCGATGGGACAAGCAGAGTCCGGCTCCGACTTTTCCCCGGTTTGCGACGCTGTTTATATCGCAACCCCGGATCAGCAGAATCCGATGATCATACATTTCGACGACCAATCAACAGGACAAATATCGCTTTGGCAGTGGAGTTTTGGAGATGGGGCAACCTCAACACAGCAGAATCCCGTACATACATATAACTCCGGCGGTACCTATTTCGTTTGTCTTACAGTATCCAATTCCGATTCCGGGATGATATGTCACGATGTATTATGCCTCGCAATCACAGTGCATGAACCTGGAACGTGTGTTGCCGATTTCAGTTATCATCCGGATTTACAAAACCCGCTGATGGTTGATTTTACCGATAAATCAACCGGCGGCGTAAACCGCTGGCATTGGACTTATGGCGATGGAACAACATCAGATGAACGCAACCCTGTTCATACATTTCCCGGATATGGCAAATTCCCGGTTTGCCTTACCGCTTACAAAGCTGATTCAATTTCGTTTTGCCACGATGTCAAATGTGATACTATTGAGATTAACCCGCCGCCGGTATGTCATGCCTCATTTTCTTATGTGCCCGATACAATGAATCCATTGCCATTGGTTTATAGGTTTAACAGTACTTCAACAGGTAATCCAACTCATTTTCAATGGCAGTTTGGAGATGGAGTCAGTTCCGCGGCTCCAATGGTTATGCACCGGTTCCAATCTGAAGGAAGTTATAAAGTTTGTCTGACTATCATGAGAAAATCGGGCGATGTTGTTATCTGTTCCGATTCAGTTTGTATTACAATTACAACCGCGAATTACTTTGATCTTGGCGGTCATTTATTTATTGGCGACCATCCCATCAACAATCCGGTGTCAACCGGCGATACCGGAGTCGCCTGTCTTTTCCGGAAAGTTGGCTCAGGTCTCGTTCCGGTGGATACGAATGTTTTTACTCATCTGGGTTATTACGCATTTCCACGGGTAATGAACGGTTCATATATCGTAAAAGCCTCATTAACTCCCGGGTCGCAGCATTACGGACAATTCATTCCGGCCTATTTTCCAGATAAGCCCAGGTGGATTGACGCCTCTGGTTTGAACCTCTATGACAGCAATGATTATGTTTCTAATATTCGTTTAACGCCTGTGGAATCTTTATTAAACGGGCAGGGAAAAATCAGCGGAACTGTTATTCAGGGAGAACCTGGGATTGTGAATACATTCCTGCCTTTTTATGATGTTATCTTATTCGGAGCTCAATTACAGCCTTTGCGCTACCAAATATCTGACCAACGAGGCGAATTTATTTTCGGGAATCTGCCATATAGCCTTTATTATTTGTATGTGGAATATCCAGGAAAGTATTCGAGGTTAACGCCAATATGGCTCGATAACTCTATTCCGGTTTCGGATAGCGTTTTCCTTGGGGTTTATAATTCTGATGTAACCGGAATTAAAAATCAGTTGTATTCAAACCTCGAACTGGGACCTTTGTTCCCGAATCCAACCAGTGACCAGGCAAATATATACCTCAAAGTCGCCCGAAAAATGCAAATCCGTTTTGAAATTCTTGATTTTCATTCCCGGCTTATATATGAAATGCGGCATGTATTCGAAAAGGGTTCAGAGTTGGTAACCATTCCTGTCGGCTCATTTCAGCCTGGCGTTTATATTCTCAGAATACAGTCAGATGGAGATGCTGGACTTTTTGTGCGGAAGCTCATTATCCTGTAAAAGGGGTGAGTTGTGAGATTCTGAGAGTAGGTTCAAGGTTCAAAGGTTACGCCAATAAAATCCATTAAATCTAAATGAATCTGATTCGCCTGATCAGGCAAAATATCCGTTACTTCTCCCGTTCCTGGGCGCTGACGCTGGCAGGGGCTGTTATAGGCGCTGCTGTTCTTACCGGCGCGCTAATTACTGGCGATTCCGTGATCTACAGCCTTAATGAAATCGTGAGGATACGGCTTGGCGAAACCCTTTTCGCTCTCGCGCCAACCGACCGTTACTTCCGACAGGCGCTTGCTGGTGAAATGGCGGTTGCATCTGGATTCACAGTTGTTCCACTGCTACGTACTCAGGGAATAGTAACCGCGCCAGACCAAAAGCTGACGATGAACCGGGCTGAGATTATCGGAGTAACCGGAGATTTTCTACGTTTGTGGCAACAGTCGGCAGGAGAATCAGGTTTTATAATTCCATCAAAGGATGAAGCGGTCATCAGCCGTAATATGTCAGAACGGTTACAGGTTGGAACCGGTGATTTCCTTGTTGTAAAAATTTCCAAAGAAGGCTTTGCTCCCGCTAATGCTCCCTTCGTTTCCGAAAAATCCGAAACTTCCGGGATGCGACTGAAAATAAAAGCGGTAGCAAGCGACCGTTCGGGCGGTCGTTTCAGCCTCGCGAACAATCAGTCGGCGCCTTTCAACATTTTCGTTTCGCAGGAACTGCTTGCTTCGAAAATGGGTATGCCGGGTTTTGTTAATACCTTGCTTATTGCCGGATTCAGAGAGCAAACCGGCGCAGGCTCTTTGAATTATATTCTCCGCCGGGTGTGGACACTTGAAGACGCCGGGTTAACCTTATCCGAACCCGTTCATGGAATCTACCAGATTGTTTCGCGCAGGATATTTATCGAAGACACGCTGTCAGCCGTTATTCGTGACGCCATTCCCAGTTCATCCGGAATACTTACCTACCTTGTGAACAACATTTCACTTCATGAACGGGCTACTCCATATTCATTCGTAACAGCCACAGCTTCCGGCGTAGCGCCGTCGGAGCCGCAACCCGGCGAAATCGTAATCACAAACTGGCTATCTGCCGACATCGGCGCAAAGGTGGGCGATTCGCTTACTCTGCGATATTGGGTTATGGGTTCAAACCGCTCGCTCAAAGAAACATCGTCGCGGTTTAAGATAAATGCAGTAATTCCGGATGAGAACAGTGAAGCCGGTCGCGCTCTTACGCCCGATTTCCCAGGGATGAAGAATTCCGGCAATTGCCGCGACTGGGAAACCGGGACGCCAGTTGATTTAAGCAGAATCCGCGACAAAGACGAAGCGTACTGGAACAAATACAAGGGAACTCCGAAAGCCTGGATTTCACTGACAGACGGTAAGAAAATCTGGAAAAATTCATTCGGAAGCCATACGGCATTCAGGTTTAGCGATACCGCCGGGATCGTATCGCTGACAAAAAGAATCCGGGAACTCAATCCCACAGCGATTGGGCTTGGGTTTACTCCGGTATTTGAAACGGGGCTTCGCGCGGCAGGCAATTCAACCGATTTCGGGGAACTTTTTCTCAGCCTCGGCGGACTGATTGTAATAGCCGGGCTAATGCTTTCGGGAATGATATTCTCCCTTTTCCTTCGTCAGAGAATCGAGGAAATAACGCTTATGCGCGCCCTGGGTTTCAGAAACCGGAAGATTATGACGATCTTCCTCTCGGAAACGCTTATAGTATCTGCCGCAGGCGGTTTCTTCGGAATACTCGCAGCCATTGGTTATTCGCGGCTCATCATATATGCGTTGAACACCATCTGGCTCGACGCCGTCAACACCTCCACGCTCATGGTCAGCGTGAGCGGTAAATCGTTAATCACAGGATTTTTGTGTGGCGTTATATTAAACGTAATGGTTTTTTCATTTATCATTTACAAAAACCGGCGAAGGTCGCTGCCTTCGCCATACAACCAGCCGGCGCCGAAAATTTCAGGAAATCACGGTTTTCGTAAATTCACCGACATTCTCGCCGTTGTGTTGCTCATCGGAACAGCCTTGGCGATCATTCTTTTCGAGTCGCTGTCGGGAAGATTTTACCCTTCGCCTGCTTTTATGATTTCAGGCATACTGATACTTGCTGGAACCATTGCCGGTATAGCCATGTTCCTCTCATTGAAAAGCAGGAAGGATTTGAACGTCGGTTCCGGCATATTTGATCATGCCATGAAAAACGGCGCTCTTCATAAGAGCCGGACACTTACTGCAATTACGCTGCTTGCGCTTGGCGTTTTCACAATCCTCGTAACCGGGTTAAACCGGAAGTCGGGCGGACACAATGATGATCTGCCCGGCTCAGGTACGGGCGGATTCCGGTTGTGGATGGAAACCATTATGCCGATTATTGCCGACCTGAATACGACTGAGGGAAAAAAGAGAGCGGGGCTGGAGGATGAACCGCTTCTGAGGCAGATTCGGTTTGTGCCGCTCGCAAGCATTAAGGGCGATGACGCCAGTTGCCTCAACCTTAACGAGGCGTCGCTACCCGCGATGACAGGCGTACCAGCCCGTTTTTTTGATGTAAGACAATCTTTTACATTCGCCAATCTCGAACCGGACATTGACCGGGCGCATCCCTGGAAAGCGCTTGAACATGTAGATAATCCGGGATGTATCAACGGCTATGCAGACCAGACGGTAATAGCCTGGGGTTTGCGAAAAAAGATTGGCGATACCCTGAAATTTACTGACGAAAATGGGCGCACGTTGAATATTCGTTTGGCAGGAGGGCTTGAAAATTCGGTATTTCAGGGCAGTATTCTCGTTTCCGATAGTTTGCTTAGACTGTACTACCCATCTTCGGTAAAAATACGCAACATACTTCTCGTAACATCAGCAATTTCCAGTGATTCCGTGATTCGCATTCTCGAAGAACGCCTCCGCGACAAGGGCGCCATTGTCATTCCGGCAACGGAGCGACTGGCAACTTTCGAAGCCGTTGAAAACGCCTATCTTGATGTTTTCATCATGCTTGGCGGCTTTGGAATGGTTATCGGAACTGCCGGAATGGCGGTATTGGTGATTCGTAATTTGCGCGACCGAAGCCGGGAACTGTCTCTTTATTCAGCGCTGGGTTTTTCGTTTGGAATGACTTACCGGCTGTTGTCAGGCGAATTTCTGTTTATACTTTTTGCCGGAATTTTCGTCGGAATTTTCGCGGCGCTTGTGGGAACGCTTCCTTCCGTTATTCCGGGCGGTACGGAAGCGCTACTCTTTCCGGCAATACTTGTTGGGATCATCATTTTGAACGGACTCATCTGGATTCATTTTCCAATAAAGAGTGCGCTGAAAGTTCCGGCAAATATTTAATGCAACCGGCGTAAATTGACCCGCTTTTAATTATTCCGCTTTTTCTCAGCAATTACCAGGCGACCCGATTTTTTTATACCTTTGATAACGAAAAACATATCCATCAATCTGCGCTAAAATTCCCCTCTTGCATGAAAAATAAAATCAGTTCCCTGCTCATGGCTATTGCCTGCATGATCTCTTTTACCCTTTTCGCAGGAGAGATCAAAACCGGTATGCAACAAACAAACCTGGTATATACGTCAAACGGCTTCGCTAAAGTTTCCTTTCAAAACTCGGTTTCATCTGTTCAGTTCCGTGACGTGATGACGAAGGAAGGAGCTTTTACCGAATTATTTATTAAGGGTTATGTCAATGCGCCTGTTATTGGCGAGCCAAATCTGCCGACTTACTGCAGGTTGCTTGAAGTTCCCTTCAATCAGGGTTTTGAAATTGAAATCACTCATTCCGATTACCAGGATTACGACCTTGCAACTTATGGAATCACAAACAGAATCATGCCGGTACAACCTTCGCTTTCCAAAGGTGTTACCGATCCAACTCAGATTCCTTTTGTAATCAACGAGGCATCCTACCTTCTGAACCGTTTTATCGGTCAACCGCTTGTTTCGGTAGCGCCCGCCGGAATTTTACGCACCTTAAATCTTGCCCAACTGATGATTTCGCCTCTTCAATATAATCCTGTTACAAACCAGCTCAGGGTATATTCTTCCATTGAGGTATCAGTTAAATTTTTACAAGCGGATAATGAATCTTCCATCAGATTGAAAAAGAAAAACAACTCCATTTATTACAACAATCTCTACCGTTTGATTGACAATTATCAACCCTTAAATGATTCGCTGATTACATCGTCGCCTGTTACTTATGTAATTGTTTCGCCTCCCGAATTTAAAGATGCTTTGCAAACTCTGATTAAATGGAAAACGCGTAAAGGATTCCGGGTAATTCAGGCATATACCAATAATCCAGCGGTTGGAACAACTACAACATCCATTAAGAGTTATCTTCAGGGTTTATACTCCTCGCCGGCTCCCGGATTCAATCCGCCAAGTTTTGTGCTTTTCGTGGGCGACGTCGCACAGATACCAGCATGGATGAACAATGGTCAGGCAACGGATCTGCGTTACTGTGAATATACCGGCGACAACCTGCCCGAGGTGATTTACGGCAGGTTTTCGGCGTCTTCGTTAATCCAGTTGCAGCCATATATAGATAAAACTGTTGAATATGAGCAGTATCTTTTTCCCGACGATACCTTCCTGAACGAAGACGTAATGATTGCAGGGTACGATGGCGGAGGTAATGGTTTGACTTATGGAAATGGTCAGATCAATTACGGAACGGCATATTATTTTAACACCGCCCACGGACTTACTTCGCACACCTACCTTCAACCGGAGCCTTCCGGGGCAAATTACTCGCAACAAATCAGGAATAATGTTTCCAATGGCGTAGGTTATGCCAACTATACCGCGCATGGCAGCGAGTCGGGTTGGGCAGATCCGCAATTTGACATATCTCAAATTGCCGCGCTTCAAAATGCGCATAAATATTGCCTGATGGTTGGAAACTGCTGTCTTACTTCAAGGTATAACGTTAATTGTTTTGCCGAAGAGATTACAAGAGCCGCCAATAAAGGAGCCATTGGTTATATAGGCGCTTCGAACAATTCATTGTGGGATGAAGATTACTGGTGGGGTTGCGGACTGAAGGCTGTAACAACCACTCCGGTTTATGATCCGCAGCATCTTGGCGCGTATGATGTTACTTTTCATGATCAGGGCGAACCGGTTAGCGCATGGTTTACAACTATGGCGCAGATGGTTGTAGGCGGCAACCTTGCCGTGCAGCAGTCGAATTCTTCAAACAAACTTTACTACTGGGAAATTTATAATCTAATGGGCGATCCATCGCTGAGCGTCTATTATTCAGTTCCGGGCAATATAACGGCAACTCTTCCCCAGATACTTCTTATCGGCACAAATACTTGCACAGTTACTACCGAACCCTGGTCGTATGTTGCCGCTTCATTAAATGACAGTACATTGCTCGACGCCCGCTGCGCCGATTCCAGCGGTCAGGTGATCCTCCAATATAATACACTGAACGCGCCGGGCTATCTCCATTTCGTCATCACCAAACAAAACAAGAAACCGCTGATTGATTCTGTGTTAATAATTCAACCTGTCGGTCCGTACATCACGCTCGGTTCGGTGAGCGTAAATGATTCAATTGGCGGTAACAATAACAAAAAAGCCGATTACGACGAAACCGTTTCTCTCAACATGGTTATTCACAACGTTGGAGCTGCCGCTACTTCGAACCTCATTGCCTCCATCGCCTCAGCGGATACCAATGTGATCATTCTTAACGGAAATTATTCATTTGGCGCAGTTCCTCAGGGCAGTACGGTTAACGGAACCGGATTGTTTTCGATCAAAATCAGAAACAATGTGGCTGATCAGCATAAAGTAGGTTTTAACATCAATTTCACCGATGGAAATAGCTCATGGACGGGTTCCTATCTAATGAACCTGAACGCCCCTGTTCTTGTGATCGGGACCATCACTGTTCTTGATCCTGTTCCCGGCGGAAACAACAATGGTATTCTCGATCCGGGCGAAACTGCACAACTGCGCGTAATGATTAACAATAACGGACATTCGCCGGTTTCCAATGCATTCGGAATATTAGACGTTATGACCGGATCGGAGGGATTTATCCTCATCGCCAATCCTTCTTCATTTGTGGGGACAATTCCGGTTAACGGGATGAACAATGCATTTTTCACGGCTGTTTCAAACGGCATTACTCCTCCCGGCACGATGGTAGGTTTGAATTTTTCGGTTGTTGCCGGTCAGTACAACCAGTTCAATGTGGCAGCAAATCTGAGTCTGACAATTGGTCAACCTGCGTCGCATCCAATGACCAATTCTACGTTCAGCGCCTGCGACGGCGTATTTTATGATTCAGGAGGTCCAACCGCGAATTATGCCAACAACGAAGATTTGATAATGACCATTCATGCAGGCAGTCCTGGCGCCAAGCTCAGAGCGATATTTACCGAGTTCAGCGTTGAACCGCAGCAAAATTGCAGTTATGACTACCTCACAGTATATAATGGACCTTCTGTTATGGATCCGGTTATCGGAACATTCTGCGGAAACCAGTTACCAGGCGCCATCACCTCTACAAACAGCGTGGGGTCTCTCACCTTTCTGTTTCACTCCGACTATCAAAATAATTTTCCCGGATGGGCGGCAACACTGAAATGTATGGGAGGTCAGCTTTCATTGATTGCCAATTCATTTCCTGCAAATGTATGCCAGAACGGCTCAAGCCAACTGGTCGCAATTGTAAACGGCGGCAGCGGCAACTACACCTACCAGTGGTCTCCTTCAACTTATCTTGACGATCCAACAAGCGCGACGCCTGTTGCAACTCCGCAATCGAATATCGCCTATACAGTTACCATAAGCGATGGCGTTACCAATCTGACATCGGGACCAGTTTCTCTAACGGTGGTTCCCCGCCCAGAGGCTCCGGTTATCTCCTTTAACGGTTCGCAACTGGTATCGAACATCATCAGCGGCAATCAATGGTACATCAACGGGAACCTCATTCCCAATGCCACCGCGCAAACTTATACTCCATCTGCTTCAGGCGATTATACTGCAACCGTATCAGGTCAGCCTGATGGATGTGTGTCGGTCGGCTCAAATTATATCACCTGGCTTATAACAGGTATAAACGGGACAACCGAAGATGCAATGTGCCGGATATATCCGAATCCTGCAAGGGAAGAACTCACAATAGAGGCGCCATCGGCAGGTTCCAATAAAATTAGCGTGTCATTAAGCGACGCTGCCGGCAGGGAGTTGGTAAAACAGCAGTATCAGGTTAATCCGAACAATGAAAGCAATATTTTCAACATGGATGTCAGCCGCCTCTCAACCGGAATTTATTATTGCACCATTCAATCAGAAAAAATAAAGGCAGTAAAAAAAGTCATCATCGTCAAATAAAAGGAAATATGAAAAAAATTCTGACAACAGTTTTAATTTTAGTCCTTGGAATTACGGGGTTTTCCCGCGATTGGAAAGCCATCTCTTCGCAGGTTCCTGAAGCCGGAAAAGTACGCCTGATTTCAACCAACGCCGAAGGTTCGGTTATAAATTTTTCGCTTGGCGGATTTTACCTCCGCGAGGCGACTACTCCGCAGGGAATTGCTTTTTCTGTGGAGGTTGACAAACTGACGCCAATCCTTGACGCCGGCGCGCCCAACCTGCCCAAGATGACAACATCGCTCATCATTCCCGATCTTGCCGAAATGGAAATAAATACGGTTTCTGTTTCTTACAAGGATTATGCGGATATCTTCATAGCCCCGTCGAAAGGAGTGATTATGAGGGATACCGATCCTTCAACGGTTCCTTATCAGTTTGGCGCCGCTTATTCGAAAGATCAGTTTTATCCCGGTCAGCTTACAGGCTTAAGAGAACCTTATATTATCAGGGATATCCGCGGTCAGACAATCATCGTTTATCCTTTTCAATATAATCCGGTAACCCGCGTGCTAAGGGTTTTTACTGATATAACGCTGAAGTTGCGTAAGGTGAATTACTCAGGAAAAAACCCTCTTCCTTTCGCAATTGCTGAAAAGAAAATCAGCCCGGAGTTGTACCCCGTTTTACAGAAGCATTTTCTGAATTTCGACGCTATGAACTACACGCCGCTGAACGACTACGGCAATTTGCTTGTAATCTGTTACGGCGCCTTTATGAGCGAAATGCAGCCTTATGTTGATTGGAAAATAGCGTCGGGATATAGCACGGAAATAATCAGCAAAGATTCTGTTGGTACCACTGCATCGCAAATCAAAACCTTCATTGCCAATTATTACAATACAAAAGGATTAACACATGTTCTTCTGGTTGGCGATAATGCTCAGATTCCAACCAATACCGGCGGAACCCTTGGCGGTCCATCGGATAACGCTTATGGTTATATTGTTGGAATTGATCATTATTCTGATGTTTATATTGGCAGGTTTTCTGCGGAAACCGTAGCTCAGGTTCAAACTCAGGTACAGCGGACTCTTGATTACGAAATGAATCCGCAGTTTATTACCGATGATTGGTTTACAACGGTAATCGGCATAGGGTCTGACCAGGGACCGGGCGATGACAATGAGATGGATTTCGAGCATGTCCGTAACCAGCAAACCCAGTTGCTGGCTTACAAATACACCTCGAATCCTGAGCTTTTCGATGGTTCGCAGGGCGGTAACGACGCAGCCGGAAACCCGACGCCGCCAATGGTTGCAACCCAGGTTAACAATGGCGCCAGCCTCATTCTCTATACCGGGCACGGAAGCAATACTTCATGGGGAACTACAGGATTCAGCAACAATAATGTGAACCAGTTGACCAATATGGGGAAACTCCCTTTCATCTGGTCGGTGGCATGTGTAAACGGTAATTTTACCAGCGGAACCTGCTTTGCGGAGGCTTGGCTGAGGGCGTCGCAGGGCGGGCAACCAACCGGCGCCATCGCTTTTCTTGGTTCAACTATAAACCAAAGCTGGGATTCCCCCATGGAAGGTCAGGATGAGATGACCGACATTCTCGCTGAGTCGTATCCTGAAAATATCAAACGGACGTTTGCCGGAATATCCATCAACGGATGTATGAAGATGATTGATTCTTACGGATTGGATGGTTCAAATATGGCTGATACCTGGACAGTATTCGGCGACCCGACTATCATGGTTCGGACTTCAGCCCCGGAGGAAATGGTTGTAAATCATAATTCAAGTCTCGTTGTTGGCGACTCCTCGTTGTTGTTGACCTGTTCGGTAAACGGCGCCCGCGTTACCCTTACGGTTTCAGATACCATTCTTGCAACCGGAGTAGTTCAAAATGATTCGTTAATACTTGGTTTTCCGCCGCTGACTAATCCTGATGATACCATCCGCCTGGTTGTTACCGCCTATAACAACATTCCTTACCAATCGTATCTGCCGGTTGACGAGGTGATTATTTTACCGGTTTCGGCGTCATTTTCAGGAACTCCTGAACGCGTATTGCCCGGACAGACCGTAAACTTTGCCGATACATCGTCGGGAACGGTGATTTCACGGGAGTGGAGTTTTCCTGGAGGAACGCCATCTTCATCATCGGAAAAAAATCCGGTTGTCACATACGATGCACGCGGCGTTTTTGACGTTCAGCTTATTGTCGGCAATGGCATCACCTATGATACTTTGATGAAATCAGAATATATTACATGTGACTTTCCTACAGGAACGGCTGTAACAAACGAATCGGCTGGCGTTTATATATCCCCAAACCCAAATAACGGGATATTCACTCTCAATCTTAGTTCAATAACCGATGTGCGTGTTGATATTACGATTTTTAACATGGTAGGAACAAAGACTTATGAGTCTCTTAATGTACCGGTAAGCGGAAATCTGGAAAAAGCAATTACTTTGCCCGATGTTCCAAAGGGACTCTATTTTCTTCAGGTAAAGGGAGGTGAAAACACATACACCCGTAAAGTGGTTATCCGGTAACCGGCTGTTACTTTATCACCGGCGATTTTATCACATGCAGAACCTCTTTGGTATTTGCATCTGATATGAATGCAATAACGCTGCAATGTTTTGGAATCCAGGATTTATCACTGAAATCAAAGGGATATGATTTGGCAACGTAATCCGATGGAATGGGGTTATTTGCTATTTGTGAGCCAAAACTTTCGCCACTGATAAGCGAGCCTCTTAAAACGTGCATAAATCTGAAATTCTTAATAATTGGAGTTGAGTCAGGTTTGATATTATTCAATTGACCTCCATAAATACTGTCCTCTATCATACACACTGTCAGGCTTACCGGACCGGTATAACTGACAAGAAATTTCACATAAACATTTGATGTCAGTGATTTTGTCTGGGCGTTATATAAATTATTCATTGACATAATGGCGACCTTTGGTAATACAACAGCAACCTGTATGGCGCTATACCATTCGGATGGGATAAATGAAGGGTTACCCTTCCAAAGTCGCCGGTTAACCATTCCCGAAGGGTTTTGTTCTATTTTAAAGTCTGCATAATTGTTCCAGTCATTTCCGGTCGGACATCTGTAATCGCCGATCAGATACGGGTAATATTTTTTAATTTCATTTTGTGTCGTGTCAGTTTGCGGCATGGCATAAAATCCTGCATGCACGGCGATCACATAAACCTGTCCGTGGTAAAGATCCTGAAGAGTATTTGCCATTGTTGCACCAGGAGCGCAGTTTACGCAAATATGGCCGGTATAATCTTCAAGTAACACAGAACGTGTGGTAGTGTCAATTATAACTGGTTTAACGGTAGAATAGGGCTCGTCTATCTTAGTACATGAACAGAGCAATAAACTTCCGCAAAGAAAAGAAAGTGAAATATTGAAAAACGTTTTCATATTGTTTGCAATTTTTTGTACGGATACTTAAATTTCGTATTTAACCATTATTAGAAACTGCTTGTAACAGTTAATGTCATTCCGTTTGTTGCAGGAACAAACCGGCATACGCCGCCAACACATATAATCCCTTCGCGCTGTCTGCCATAAGAGAGCGCCACTCTGGTTGAATGGTTAGTATATCCTGCGCTAATCGTATAATAATTCAGACGCTGTGAAGCGCTGCTATTGCCATAGTTGTACTGATCCATTACCGAAACGAACCAATCGGGAGAAACTGTAAATTCAACAAGTCCTGCAACCCAGTCTCCTTTATCCTGTTTTGTCCACAAACCCTGGACTTCCCAGCGAAGGGTATGTTTATCGGTGATTTTCCATGTAACATCGGCTATCCCGATTTGAGAATAAATAGTGCCAAAAGTACCGGTTGCATGGCCTTCAACCACATCCTTGTCATAAGTCTGGTACAGGTAGGTGAATATCCCTTTCCATTTCTTATCGAATTTCTTGGTTACCTCAATGTTGCCATCCTGGTAATATACATCTTTGCCAATACCAAAGAAAGAAGAGTTATACCCAAGTGTTCCGATCTGACCAATGTAAGTGGAATCATTCACCTGCGATTTCTTCAGCCCATTGACCTGTGAGAAGTTGGCTGCAATTGACAATCCGGTTTTGCCTCCAAGCGCCGAATTTTTAGGGAAATGGATGTCAACAGTTCCCGAAATCCCCACTTCCCCGTTGGGGCGTGTTGAATAAGGGTACATGCTTGCCAGTGCGTAGGAATGTTCCTTGGTAATTGAAGGCAGATAATTTATGTTGACCATGTTGTTTATGACAGAACGGTCGGATTTGTAACTCATGTTGTCTATCCACTTTGACATAACGGTAATACCAAGCCCGGTTTTCGAAAATGCCAGATTTGTGAACAATCCATCACCATTTTTATATATATAATTATTCGTTGCCGATGGATCATTGATTTTATGCGCATATTCAGTAAACCAGCTAAAATTTCCAATGTTCAGAAGGAAGCGTCCGCCATAATTGGAAACGTTTTCCGGTAATTTCATGGCATAAATCTTACCATTGTAGGGAATATCCTTAGTACTTCCATTCTGGTAATCGCTGACAAATGAGCCGCCGAGGGTAAGTTTAACTTTGGCGTCGTTAAGACTTTTAAAGATGTCATTAAGGTAAAAATCGGCGTCAAAACCTTTAACAATTCCGCGGTTATAATCGGCATAAGGAACCCAGTAGTAACGCTGCACGCCGTAAACCCCTTTCAAAGTAATTCCCTTGCTGGGCATTATTTTAACGCGAAGTCCGCGAAGGGAGTTATCATATCCCAAAGTCCATTCCTGGTATGTACGAAGCATCATGCCATAACCGAACTGTTCGTAGAAATTTCCGGCAGTAATTTCAATAAAATCTGTTTTATAACTGGCGTACCAATATGGAACTCCAACTCCATTGTACTGTAAGTCATATCCGGTAAGCGGCGGCAGGTATGCCTCAAAACGCAAGCCTGCCGTAAAATTTCCCAGTGAATAGTTTACCTCGGTGAATCCATTCATGCGGATAAGTTTTCCCGCGAGAGTAGTATCATATATCCCGGTTTTAGGATCGGTAAGGTAATAGGAGGCGTCGGCTTGCATACTTCCATGAACTTCGCTACCCTTGAGAAGATCCTGAGCTTTCAGCCCGGTTGGCGCAGAGAGTAACATCCCGAATACTCCCGACAATAAGAAGATTAGTTTTTTCAAAGCGTATAACTGTTAAATAAAACACTGATAAAATTACTTTATCTCTTCGCCTTTATTGAGTTTGCGCACCATTTCAATCAAACTCAGTTCGTCGCCTTCGGAAAAGGAAGTATGCTGGTATACCACTTCTCCTTTGCCGTTCAACAAAAAGGTATGCGGTATCGGACCTACGTTCATGGCGCGTTTGAAATCGCTGTTGGGATCGAGCAGCACAGTATAATCCCAGCCCTTTCCGTTAACCAACGGACCAACCAGGGTCATTGAGCGGGAATCGTCAACAGAAATGGCATACAGCTTTACGCCGGTTTCAGTTACCCAGTCGTCGTAAACATCAGAAATTGTTGTTAGTTCGCGCACACAGGGTTTACACCAGGTAGCCCAGAAACTGATGATGATTGGTTTTCCGTTGTTGGTGATACTGTCGGAAATAAATGGCAAACCTTTTACAGTTTTAAGTTTGACCGATGGAAGGTGTTTGTAATTAAAAACGCTTTCCTGAGCAATTAATGAAAAGGAGGTTACCAATGAAAGGCACAGCAGACAGACGATTTTTTTCATTTTTATTGTTTTTTGATTCACAAATATAATACTATTCTGAAAAAAAAGGGGAATATCGAAAATTTCGCAAAAAATTTTGCCGGATGTGGGGAGATCCCTGACTTTTCAGATTTACTGCCTGTTTTTCGGTTTACTCTGCGAGAATTTTTTGTTAATTCTCAAAACTCATTGGCTACTTATTGGCTAAATTCCTATTTTTGTATAAATTAATCATCTAAAAAACAACCTTATGAAAAAGTACTTATTACTATTTACCATGGCCTTTGGCTTGAGCCTCCTTGGGATGGGACAGGCCATTCTTTATGAAGATTTCAACTATACGCCGCCTGCAAATATCGGGGGCAATGGCGCTGCTGGTTCTAATTCGAACAACTGGACAACTCATAACGTAACACTAAACCAGACTACAACAATTGATGTTTTGAGCGGAAATTTATCTTATTCGGGTCTGGCCGCTCCCAGCGGGAATAAAGTATATATCCTTGGCGCCAATTCAACATTATCACGTGATGTGAACAGGGCTTTTACTACCACAAATACAGTGTTGTATTTTTCAACTCTGATTACGGTTATTGATGCAACGCAACTTTCACCAACAACCAACGATTACTTTATGCATTTTGGCGCTGCATCTGGCAGCTCTGTTACTATTTTCGGTGGACGTCTTGGTATCAAATCTGTAAACTCGGCGGCTAACTACAGGCTAAGCATTCAGAATACATCAGGAGGAACACCCACTTATACTGAATTTGCACAAGACCTTACATTTGGAACAACATGCCTCGTTGTTGTGAAAGTTGACAGAAGCGTTACTCCAATATCAGCGACTTTATGGGTTAATCCGACGAGTCTCGGTGGCGCTGAGCCGGGCGGTTCTGTATCAAACAGCAGCGGAACAGGAGCATTTGCTGCGTTTGCCTCTATTTGTATAAGGAATAGTGGAGGAACGCCAAAAGCTGAAATAGACGAAATCCGCGTAGGACCCACATGGGCTGATGTCACACCAACGGGAACCGCGGTACCAACAATCACTGTAAATCCAACATCTCTCACCGGTTTCACCTATATTATTGGCGCCGGACCATCCGCAGAGCAATCATTTTCAATTAACGGAACCAGCCTCACCGCAGATATTTCTATTGTTCCTCCTGCCAATTACGAAATTTCAACCGGCTCAGGCGGCACTTTTGTACCAACTAACCCGATTGAGCTTACCCAAATTGCCGGAGTAGTTCTCGATACTATCTATGTTCGGCTGAAGGCAGGATTAAGTGTGAATACCTATAACGGAGAAGTGATTACCGCAACTTCTACCGGAGCTTCGAATGCAACTGTGACCTGCAGTGGATCCGTGACAGGTGCGCCAATCCCCTCCATAACCGTTGCACCTGCCTCCCTTTCAGGCTTTATAGCTGTGCTTGGCGCTCACTCTGCATCACAGAACTATACAGTTTCCGGGGATAACCTTACAGCCGATGTTACCGTTACAGCGCCCGCTGCTTATGAAGTATCAACAGATAACGTCATCTTCAGCCCTTTGGTTGTTCTTCCACAATCGGGAGGAAATATTATCGGCGAACCTGTTACAGTTCATACCCGAATCAATGCAAGCGCTCCCCTTGGAACTGCCTCAGGCGTTATCAGCCATGCAACCGCCGGAGCTGTTACAGTCAATGTGAATGTAACTGGTCTTGTAGTACTACCGGAACCATCAAACCATGCAGCCACTTTTACCGCAATTGCGCCAAATTACAATTCCATCGTAAATACCTGGTTAGATAACGATGGCGCCCAACCCGCCACCGGATTTTTGATCCTCGCAAACAAAACCGGGATTTTTGTTAATCCCGTAAACGGAGTTCCTGTAACAAATGACGCCAACCTTAATGATGGCAGCGGCGCGATGAATATTCTTCATGGGATCCAAACTTATACCTGGAACGGACTTTCCGGCTCAACTCACTTTTATTTCGCCATATATGCTTATACCAACTCAGGCGTCAATATTAAATACAAAACTGTTCCGGCAGCGCCAGCTGCTGATGTATTTACTTTGGTGTTTACCCCACCCGTTGCTGCCTGGACTTTTGATTCAACTTATGCCGCGCCAAATACACCGTCATCGGTTGCAGCCAATTTCGGCGATCAGTCAACAACGGCAATGCTTTATGCCGACAGCACAAATGGATCATCCAAATGGATCACGGCTACTATTGGCAATGAACTAACCATGTTTGGAGGAGCTACTACCAATGACCCCAGAGAAACCACTTTCGCAGGAGGCGCCCTTTCGCCTGTGGGCGGAACTTTGAATTCGGCAAACGGGAAATGCATGGTGATAAAATTCTCTATGTCTGCATTGCAGAATCCTATATTAACCTTCGCAACCCGCGGTACTGGCACTGGTTTTACTACCCATCAATGGGCGTGGAGCGTTGATGGCTTAACATTTACTGATTTCGGAACCAATACTGCCGTCAATACATCAACATTTATTGTAAAAACACTTGATCTTAGCGCTATTGACGCCGTTGATGGAGCTCCGGTTGTTTATCTGAGAATAACATTCACAGGCGCTACTTCTGCATCCGGCAACAACCGCCTCGACAATATCGTAATCCGGGCATCCGCAGCATCTAACCTGCCGCCAACGGTTGTAACTACTGCCGCCACTTTCGTTGGAACTACATACGCTACTCTTAATGGTACGGTGAATGCCAATAACCAGAATTCTACAGTTAAATTCGCTTATGGTCTAACCACAACATACAGCGATACCGTAGCCGCAACGCCGCCAACTGTTACCGGTGGAGTAACAACTCCTGTTTCAGTTGATTTGACAGGTCTTACTGCAAATACTACTTACCATTTCAAAGTGATTGGAACAAACGCATCGGGTTCAGCCAGTGGAAACGATTTGAATTTCACCACTGCCTGTCTGTTTCCTGGCGATGCTGGTCAAATATCCGGACCATCGCCGGTTTGCGCCAATCTTACCCAGTATCAATATTCTGTGCAGCCCATTGCCAATGCAACATTTTATGTGTGGACATTTCCTGCGGGAGCCACCATTATTTTCGGCGAAGGTACAAATGCTGTTACCGTTACTTATGCTCCCGGTAGCTCTTCCGGTCTTGCTAATGTATTTGGAACCAACGATTGCGGCGATGAAGGCGGCTCTTCACAATATCAGATATTCGTTAACCAGCCTTTGCCGGTAAGCGTCACAATTACTGCATCTGCCAACCCTGTTGCCGCAGGCACAACTGTTACGTTTACAGCTACAGTTGTAAATGGCGGCGCTAATCCCGCTTTTCAATGGAAAGTTAATGGAACAAATGTTGGAACAAGCAGTAGCGCTTTCTCATATATCCCACTGAACAACGATGAAGTAAAGTGCGTGGTTACATCTGGCGAAACCTGCACAAGCGGTAGTCCGGCAACATCAAATACAATCATAATGACTGTGAACGGAGGAGTTCCTGAAAATCTGAGTGTGACGGGAGTCGTTTCATCTGTAATGGCTATTTGTTACAACGCTTCAAACACCATCACGGTAGCCGGCGGCAGCTCCACGTTTGAGGTTCAACCAGGCGGCAGCGTTCTGATGATTGCAGGACAAAAAATTCTGTATTTGGCTGGGACCACAGTGCAATCAGGAGGTTACATGTCTGGAACTATCGTTCCCGGCGGACCGTATTGCGATTTCCCCAAAACGCCGTCATCGCTTACCGGAAACGAAGAAACCGGTTTAAGCATGATGAACAATTCTTTTAAAATCTATCCGAACCCAACCAGCGGCATATTTACTATTGAACAACGAGGTGAAAACATCACCAGCCCTGTTAAAGTTGATGTACTGGGAACGCTTGGAGGAAAAATTCTCAGCGCCGAATTACCAGGTTTGCGCAAGCAGGAAATTTCAATAAAAGGAAACGCTCCGGGAATCTATTTTGTGAAAGTTACAGCGGGTGAAAATGTTCAGACGGTGAAAATCATCCTGACCAAATAATTCTAATCTTCACTTTTCAAAAAGGCTGCTCCGGCATGGGGCAGCCTTTTTTATTGGATATTGTTTCATTGTTCTACTTCATCCCATCCCATCCTTGTGCGATTAAGGGAACATATTTACCATCGGGGGTAATCATAAATTTGCCTTCACCGGAATGGGTTATATGTCCGATAATGCTGATACCTTCAATATCTTTGATCTTTTCGTAGTCGCTTTGCTTTACCGTGAATAGCAGTTCGTAATCTTCTCCGCCACTCAGAGCTGTTACGCTGGGGATGATCTTGTACTCCATAGCAAGTTTGCGGGTTTGTTCCTCGATTGGAATCTTTTCCTCGAACAGTTTGCACCCAACGGCGGAACCCTTACAGATATGAAGAATCTCCGACGACAAACCGTCTGAAATGTCAATCATGGAAGTTGGTTTGATTCCAATACTCCCGAAAACATTACGGATGTCGGTACGCGCTTCGGGTTTGAGTTGCCTGCCTACCTGGTATTCATAATCGTTAAGTTCGGGCTGCATATCAGGGTTTACTTTGAATACGGTTTTTTCTCTTTCAAGGACCAGCAACCCCATGTAGGCGCTTCCAAGGTCGCCGGTTACACAAAGCAAATCGCCAGGGGCGGCGCCACTCCGGTAAACAACCTCATCAGGCAAGGCTTCTCCCACAATTGTAACCGAAATCAATAAACCTTTTACGCTCGAACTTGTATCGCCGCCAACCAAATCAACCTTATACCGATTGCATGCCATCAGGATTCCTTCATAAAGTTCATCCAGCGCTTCAACCGGGAAACGGCTTGAAACAGCTATCGAAACAGTTATTTGTTTAGGAATACCGTTCATTGCCGCTATGTCGGATATGTTTACCACTACGGCTTTGTACCCAAGATGTTTAAGCGGGGTATAAGTAAGGTCAAAATGAATTCCTTCCACCAGCAGATCGGTTGAGAGAAGAATTACTTTATTACCCGCATCAATAACGGCAGCGTCATCGCCAATGCCTTTAAGGGTTTCCGGATGATGATATTTCACCTGTGATGTCAGGCGGTCAATGAGACCGAATTCCCCGATGGAGGATAATGATGTCAACTGCGATTTCTCCTGCAACGGTTTTTTATCTTTTCGTTCGTACATATTGTCAGTTTGTTCAGAACTTGTAAGCAATTTTATAGTCCAAATACTGCGATTACCGAAACAGAATTTATCCGTGTCGCTTCAAAAGAAAATAAAACTGCCGGAGTTAGATTCATAAAGAATTAGGTTACACCGGTTACTTCTCCGGTACCCCTTCACCAGTTTCCAGTTCCTTTAAAATTTTGCTTACCTCTTCTTCGGTGGAAGTCAGTTTGCTTTTGCAGATTTTGATTAGCAGTGCGGCGCGTTTGACTTTTTCGGACAATACATCAACCGAAATTTCACCGTTTTCGATTTCCGAAACAATCTCCCCGAGTTCTTCGAAAGCCTCGGTATAGGATGGATTTTTACTCATTCGGGTTAATTTTTGTAATTGATTGAGCAATGCTTACGACCTCGCCATCGCAAAGAATAGTTTTCAACTGGTCTCCTTTTTTAAGAACTTCGGCGCTTTTCACAACCTTGTTATTTACCAGGGTTATGGTGTATCCGCGTTTCAGAACATGGACTGGATTCATAATTTCGATCATTTTTTCCCACTGGCTGACTTTTTGCGCTTCCCGCGAAATAAAACTACTTAAATTGTCAGGTAGTTTTTTTCGTAATAATTCTAAAAGATCACTTTGACCAGTTATGAATAGTTCCGAACCCTTTACCAGAATTCGAAGGTTCTGATAGATTTGACGCTCTCGCGTCAGTTGTAAAAAGTGGCTCGATTGCCGGAAAAGACTGGTGGTTAACTGATGAAGTTTATGGCGGTTCTTCCCCAGTTGAGAGCCGGTGATGGTTTTGAAAAACCTTACCAGGTTAATTGTTTTGAGTTTCTCCTCCCGGATAAGTAAAATGGCGTTTTCAGTGATAATTTGCAGGGCGCGATTTACCGGCGCCGAAAAATTGTGAAATTTCTGAATCAGGAAGTCCGATAATTCAGTGGGAGTGATGGCATTTTTATAAGCCACCATTTCAGCTACCGTTTCGTTGGTTGAATGGCCTATTCCGGTGATCACCGGAAGTGGGAATAGGGCTATCCTTCTGGCAAGCAAATAGTTGTTGTAACATGTGAGACCTATATCTCCGCCGCCGCCGCGGATAATGGCGACCGCGTCAAAGTGGCGACTGACTTTTTCAATTATGGCGAACTGGCGCAGAATTGATTCCACGGCATTTTCGCCCTGAAGCAAGGCAGGGAAAAGCATTTGGAATATCTGGTATCCCCATGGATTTTCTCCGATTACCTTGGTGAAATCAGCATATCCCTTACTGGTTTGAACTGAAATGATTGCAATTCGTTTGGGAAGCGGCGCTAAAATCCGGGATTTATTGGCATGCAAAATTCCTTCTTTTTTAAGTCTGTTGATGGTTTCTTGTTTTTCACGTTCCAGTTCGCCCAATGAAAAAACCGGGTCAATATCGGTGATCCGCAAACTCAAGCCGTAAACAGAGTGGAAGGTGATTTTTGCGCAAAACAGAATGTTGATCCCGTCCTTCAGCGGTTCATGTAATACTTCGAGGAAACGCGCGTTGATTGCATCAAAGTCATCTTTCCAGATATTTGCCCGCATTTCGGCAATAATCTTACCGTTAACCTTCTCCACCAGGTCGGGGTAACAATGACCTGAATGGGGATAGCGGTTAACTTTATTCATCTCCGCCTTCACCCAGAAAACACTGTTATATCTTTCCGACAGGGTGCGCTGAATACTCAACGTAACCTCAGAAAGGGAAAAGATTGTCCTGTCATTGACTTTCTCAGACATGTCAGGCAGGCAGACTATTTTTTAGCCTTCTTCTCTTTTTTTTCCAGTCTTTTTTCCTTCAACGATTTGGCAGGTTCTTTTTTTACCTCTTTTTTTTGATCTTGTCCTTTTGACATTTTGCTTAGTGTTTAATGGTTAAATAAACTGATGAATCCACTCCGAAAAACAGTAATATGCCCGTTCTGAAACCGACAAATCATTTCAATCTACTCAATCTATTCAATCATTCAATTTTTTCCCTCAAAACGGCATCCCGTCATCCGAAGGGGACGGATAATATTCCGGAGGAGGCTCTTCTCCCGACGGTATGCCTGTGCCTGCGCTTTTCTTAACTATTTTCCAGGCTTTTGCGTCGGTGTACCATTTGCTGTTGTATTCCCGGCTTTCAAGATCGAACGACACTTCGGTTTCGTCGCCTTCAATAAGATTGAACTGGTCAATTTTGTCGCCCCATAGCGAAAAGCATATCTTCCTGGGGATCTGTCCTGGAGTTTCAATTATAAAATCCTGTTTTTTCCATGTTCCATTTCTACCGGTTCCTGTCTGAAGCGGCAGAATTTTAATTACCTTTCCTGTTATTTCCATTGTAAATCAGTTGTTTTTGAAAAATATCCGTTTCAAATTTCGATAAACCAAAATACAACAAAATATAATATCAAATGAATCATTCATGACAATTCAAATTTTACGCACAGGAGTATGATTATTCGACGCACATTCGGAACTTTGTCGAAAAAAAACGCTCAAGATGAATATTTAACTTTCCTGGCGTTTTACGAATTTTTTGAACCAATTAATACGAATAACTAACGAAACATAAACAGATGAAAAAACATTTTCTTGAATCGGCAATTGCAATATTCTTATGCTTTTTCAGCGTAATGGCAATGAGCCAATCTTCCTTTACCCCTTATGATGAATTGCCGGGCATTATCAAGAGCTATAAACCTGCTTACAGTGAAAACTTTCCGGTATGGGCGAAAATGTTGTACCAATTTCCGGTAAATTTCAATGATATCTGCCGTGAATTTGACCTTTATATCGCGCAACATCCCGGCGAGAAAAATGCGATCATCCGCTATTTTAAAATCTGGCGAAGGGCAATTGAATCCCTCGTCCTCCCGGATGGCAAAATCAGATTGCCGGATACTGACCAATATTATCAAAACCAAAAGAGAGTCCAACTGGATGCCGGTCACGACCATGAATCATCTCCGGCAAACGGATCTAACTGGACTTTCCTCGGTCCAAAGGAAACCTTTTGGCTGAATGAATCCGGTTCGGCTACGCCGCCGCCGTCTTGTCCGTGGCAGGCAAATGTCTATTCCTTTGATGTAGCCGCTTCTGATAACAACATCATCTACTGCGGAACGGAAACCGGTTTTGTAAATAAAACCACAAACAAGGGAGTAACCTGGCAATTAATCGGGCAGGATTATCCATTCGGCGGCGGCGTTACCGCGGTTGTGGCGCTTCCATCGAATCCCGACGTGGTTTACGTTGCAGCCGGAAACCAGGTTCACCGGACTTCCGACGGAGGCGCAACCTGGACGCCCATGCTCGTTGCCGGAAACCTTTTCAACGCCGACCGTTTGAAGATTGACCCCGCAAATCCGCAGAAAATTTTCGCCGCTTCAGGTAACGGGGTTTATCTCAGCTCCGACGGCGGCAACACATGGTCAAAGAAATGGTCATCCCCGGCTTACGACATTGAAATCAAACCAAACGATAATTCCCAGATTTTCGCGCTGACAAAAGCAAACGCAAATTTCTCTATCGTCATGTCAACTGATGGCGGACAGTCATTCCAGCCACAGGCGACTTTTCCAAACACTGTAGTTGAATCATCGGGAGGATTGCTTGCCATGACCGCCGCCAACCCGAACATCATTCTTGCAATTCTGCTGAGCGCCAACAATACGCCATACCTTTTAAAAGGAGCTTTGACAGGTTCTGTCTGGAACTGGTCACTGCAAGCTACCGGCGGAACAGGTTCATTCCCAATGGGCAACGGTCAAGGTTACTTCGACCTGGTTCTTGACATTTCGCCGGTGAACGAAAACATCATCCTCGTTGGAACGACAACCTTGTACAAATCTGTCAATGGAGGCAATACATTCACCGCAGTTGGCGGCTATGCGGGCAATTTCAACATTCACCCCGATATCCAGGATATTAAAATGCTGCCTAACGGCGAAACATGGGTTTCTACTGATGGAGGCATGAACCTTACGACCGACAATTTCGGGATTGCCGCCAACTATTTTGTGAGGGTAAACGGTATAACCGGCTCCGACCTTTGGGGCTTCGATCAGGGGTGGAACGAAGACATTGTTGTTGGCGGCAGGTATCACAACGGAAATACCGCCATTGCCGGGTTTTACCAGCCCAAGGCGCTGCGCATGGGAGGCGCGGAATCGCCTACCGGCTGGGTTCTCCAGGGTAAAAGCCGTCATGTCGCTTTCGACGACCTGGGCAACGGATGGATTTTGCCTCAAACCGCCGAAGGCAAGCCAGAGGGACGGTTCATTTTCAGCAAATATCCGAATATGGATGAGTATGGCGGATGCCGGAGCAATCTGGTTCATCATCCGAACTATTACGGAACACTTTTTCTTGGAGAAGGCACAGGATTCTGGAAAAGCGCCGACATGGGCGTAACCTGGGATTTGCTGTATAATTTTCCTGCAAGGGTAAGGTATCTCCAGATCAGTTTAAGTAATCCGCAGGTGATGTATGCCGACATAATGGGCGGGGGATTGTGCAGAAGCGCCGATGGCGGGATAACATGGGAATTGAAGCCGTCGCTTACAAGTCCGCCTTATGGCACATCTAACTGGAAGGGAAAACTCTTTATCGCTATCTCTCCATTCAATGAAAATGTTATCTATGCCTGTTTGCAGAACGGAACCTGGTCGGCTGACATAGGCAAGGTTTTCCGGTCATCCGATGGTGGCGATACCTGGGAAGACTGGAGCGGAACCCTGTCGGAATACATGAAATGCCTTGTTATCCAACCATCCACATCAAACAATGATCTTGTTTATCTGTTTACAAATTCCACTAACGGAAAAACGGCAAAGGTTTATTACCGCCACAGCGGGATGAGCGACTGGGCGTTATTCAGCGCAAACTATCCTGCCGGGATGACGGTGAACATGTCGCTTCCCTTTTTTCGCGACGGTAAATTACGTGTGGGAGGCAACGGCGGAGTATGGGAATCGCCAATTGTCGATACAACGTTCCTGCCAATTGTAAATCCGTGGATCGAAAAGGCACATTATAACTGTATGCTCGACACCCTGTTTTTTGATGACCACTCAATCCTCGATCACACTGGCGTAAGCTGGTTATGGAGCATAACGCCACAGCCTTCCTGGATCGAAAGCGCTAATATCAGGAATCCGCGGGTAGTTCTGGGAAATCCCGGCTCATACAATGTAAGTCTTACTGTGACAAAGAATGGTCAAAACTATACTAAAACCATTTCAGATATGGTAACTGCATCAACTTGTCCTTCGATATACGACTGCAACAACCCCGCTGAATTGCAAAAAAATATCTGGTCGCTGGTTTATGTTGACAGCGAGGAACTCAATTATCCGGGACTTGCAACCATGAGCTTCGACAACGATCCATCCACTATCTGGCATACCCGCTGGAGCACAGGCAACGATCCGTATCCGCATGAGATCCAGGTCAGCCTTGGCGCGCGGTACAAGATCAGCAAATTCACCTATCTGCCCCGGCAGGACGGTGAAAACGGGCGGATCAAAAGATATGAATTGTATATCAGCGAGGATACGCTTGATTGGGGAGCACCCGTAAAAATAGGTGAGTTTGTGAATACCGCAGCCCCTCAGACAATTACGCTTGATAGTGAAACGACCGGAAGATATTTCCGTCTCGTCGCGCTGAATGAAGTAAACGGAAATCCCTGGGCTTCGGCTGCGGAATTCAGCCTCGTGGGATGTGTTGACTGGCCTGTGGGCGCCGGGCTGGAAAAGATCAGCGACCAAATAAAAGCTTTCCCTGTTCCAACCGGCGAAAAGATAGAGATTTCACTGCCATCCGGAAATAGTTTTCGTTATCAGATTGTTTCGTCTGCCGGTGAGGTTATCCAAAATGGCTCGATTGAAAATCATTCGGAATTTTACCGGTTCGATCTGTCGGGGCAGAAAGCGGGGCTTTTTTTCATCCGGTTAACCGGAGAAGCCGGTCAAATTTACAGGGTGAAGGTTGTAAAAAGATAGAGGGAAAAATGGCGATCTTTGTTGGCTTTAGCTAAAAAATGTTTACTTTTAGGATTAGTTTCAATCATTGAGTCCACTCCGAAAAGTGGTATAAAAATCAATATTTGGCTAAAGCCCGATATATCAACGCCTTGAATTGCCACGACCTTAAGGTCGTGGCAATTGATAAACAGATAGTTATTGGACTTTAGTCCAAATTGTTTCCTTTTCGGAGCATGATCATCATCTTAATCCAAAACCCATGAAAAGATTTGCATCGCTGGCATTGTTAATCTTCGCAGCAGGATTGGCGGCCTTTTCCCAGAATCCAAGAAATGTTTTGGTTTACAACCTAACCGACACCGATTGCGGTCCCTGCTCCTGCATGGATTCAATTATCCGGGGCAGCATTCTTCCTGCTTATCCCAAAACAATTATTGTGGCGCTTCACAGCCCTATGATGAATTCCGGGTTTAGAAAGTACCAGGGAAATGAAGTTTATAAGTTTTTTAATCCGAAGTACGAACCAAGCGGATTTATTGACGGACTTGGCTATGATGTTCCTTATGCAAACCTCACTACCGCTGTCGGACAACGATTCACAGATAGTCCGGAAGCGCCTGTGAAAATCAATGTCAATTCAAAAACATGGGATCCGGCGACCAGAAATGTTAACCTGTCGTTAACCCTGACTAATTTAGGCGCTGAGATTCAGGGCGCGTGCTGGTACAATATCTTTGTTACTGAAGACAACCTGATCCACCGTCATCGGGTATGGACCGGATGCGCAACACCCGATCAACCTGTTCCACCATTCAAGGAAAATTTCATAAACGATCATGTAATCCGCAAACTGGAATACTTTGCCAGGGGCGATTCATTAATCGGACCAACATGGCAGGCACAGCAAACCATTACCCGTTCATTCAACGTACATATTGATACCGGCTGGGTTGAAGGGAACTGTAGTCTGGTTTTCGCGGTTTACAAACAGAACGATTCATTATACAAAGCTGCAATTCAGCAGGCAATCAAACAATCGGTAACAGGCGGAGTTGGCGTGGAAGAAAAGAAGATTTCTGACGACGGGATCAAGCTGGTATATCCAAATCCTACAAATGATTGGGTAAACATCCATCTCGCAGTTTCCAGGGCGGGAAATTGCAACCTTAGTATAATTGATGTTACGGGAAAGACAATAGATACTTTGCTTGATCAATGGATGGAATTGGGCGCCTACAATGTTGAGTATAATACCAGAGACTTACCTGCCGGAAGCTACTTTCTTTTTCTAAGATCGCCTTCAGGCGAATCATTCAGAGAGATAGTTGTAAGGTTGTAAAACGATAGAGGAAAAATTTTGGCATACTAAAATCCAAAATCGGATAAAGTTGAAATCAAATTGAATCTTTTTTCACCATCATTTCACCCGACATGTTTGAAATTGAATAACTTGTAAAAGTTTCATTTGCTTCCATCGCGGAACCGGTAATAACCTGGTCGGGACGGATGATGAGTACCTTTACATCTGACCATACTTTGTGTCTGTTTTCATCCCAGATGAGGTGTTCGGTGTTAAGTTGTTCGTTTTTAATCTCATTCCGAACAACGATATTCCCCCAGGCTTCCATGGTTCTGCTGTATTCCTTACGGATTCCACGATTTCCGGTAATAGTTGATGATACCCGCTGAAGGGAATCAAAGATAAAAATTTTAAATCCCTTTGGAAATTCCAGATAAGGAGCCGCGCCTGCATAACGGTTTAGCAGCGGACTAATCAGCCTTGCCTGTAATTTCCCGGAATCGCTGAATAAAACTTCTATATTACGCGCCGACATAACCGGATCTTCCTTACGCGCAACAACACCCTCAATTGTCTGAGGATCTTTACTGCATCCACTCAAAACATAAAAACAGGAGATGATGAAGCAGAGGGTAAGAAAACGAAAAGACTTCACGATTAGAAGTATTTGCGTTTTACAAACCAGCGTTCATAAATTGAGAAGCCTACCACCACTTTGAAGTAGCTTTCACGAATCAGATTTTGGGACGTGGTACCTCTTCCTCCATACTGAAACCCAAGATTTACCATGGTTTTTATCCCGCGCAGCGGCAAACCGAAACCAAGCGAAACAGCGTATTCGTTAAGTTCCTGACCTCTAAGTTTGAGGTAAGTTTTATTGTAGATAAGCCCGAGGCGGTAATGGATACGTGCGAGATAGTTGCCGTAGTTGTCATTGTTGGGAATGATCTGTCCGCCTAAGCTGACCTGCCAGCTATTGACAAGGGAATCGCTCATTTCGAATGCTCTGAACTTTTCCCAGTTCTGCCATTTATAATCCATGCCAACCAGCCATTTGTCTGTCTTTTCAAATGAAAATCCACCGCCTATCATCATGGGGATAACAATATGACCACGAAATCCTTCGGCATTTACCAGGGTATCGCGCGGCGATTCAATTCCCGTCGAACTTAACAGGAAAGTATTGGCAATAACATCGGTTTTGGCAGCCATATTTAACGACGGAGAAAAAACAGCCCCCAGTGTAATTGAAACATCTTTGCTGAGTTTTGTCCTATATTGCGCTCCAAATGAAACATGGAGGTCGTTCATGGTTAAGTATGAATTTTCCTTGAAATTCATTGTATTTATCGAATCCGCGAAAACTACCATGGCGCCCCTGTCCATACTTCCAAACAGGTAGGAGGCATTGATACCGATTGAAAGTTTTTTAAAGAACCGCACTGAGTTTCCCCAGTATAACCGGCTGATGCCTCCTGAACCATAATAGAGGCGAAGAACTGTACCCGACAAAGGATAATCTTCAATATTGGCAACATTGTAGCCAACATCACTGTAAGGTACAAGTCCGAGACTTGTTTTCCACCACCTGTTCACAGGCATTCCGAAAAGCAGATATCCAAGAGAGGCTGTACTCCGGTTGACATTTTGAAAATTTGAAGTCAGCGTAATAAATTCGCCATTTAACCCTCCTTCAAAAACGAAGGACAGTGAGTCGAAGGCGCTAAATGACGCCGGGTTGGCATAATTGACATGATATGGGCTTTGGACGCCAATGCCAAGCTGCCCCATCGCCATGTTCCATGCGTTATTGTTATCGGCAATATCGCCGATTCCAAACCTTGAGTAAGGAGAAACAATACTAATCTGGGAAAACACCTGAATAAAGAGAATTAAAAAAACCAGGCTAAAGGAAATTCGTAAACTAACAGGCTTTAATAACATTAAATGTAAGAATTTTTTGTAAACCGTGTATAACGATATTTGGGACTGCAAAGGTGCTAATTTTTAACCGTTTATCAAAATAATTAACATCTCCGCCGCTGATTATGATTTTAAGGTTTGGATATATTTCAGAGTATCTTGCAGTAATACCTTCAATTTCAGCAAGAGTTCCGTTTAGTACTCCCGAAAGAATGGACCCGGCAGTATCATTTCCGGTGAGGTTATCTTCTTCGATAAAATCTATTAACGGCAGTTTACCGGTAAAAGTATGCAGGGCTTTGAAACGCATTACAATTCCGGGAGATATGGCGCCTCCGAGATATTCTCCTTCATCATTCACAAAATCATAAGTGATGCAGGTGCCGGCGTTAATCACGAGGACGTTTTGTCCCGGATAATAATGATTGCCCCCAACGGCGGCGGCAAGGCGATCCTTTCCCAGAGTTGTTTTGGTTTGATAGCAGTTTTTGATTGGAAGAGGCGTATTTTCATCAAGAAGGAAAAACTGAAACCTGGTAGCGAGATAGTTAATCATCGAATCATGGTGTGCTACCACGGAAGATAGAATGCAATGAACTAACCCTTTGTTTTGCCGGGTTGCTTCCCGGATCTGTTTCAACCCTATTTTCGGAAATTGCATCACTTCCAGTAATTCGCCCTCCCGGAAAATGGCAAGTTTCTGGTTTGTGTTTCCGAGGTCAATGATAAGATCCATGAAATGGAATTACGAATTTTGAACAAAGGTATTGGTTTTTTCAAAAATCCTCGTAAATTTGCAGTCCCGGATTAAAACGGGTACAGCGGCGTCGTAGCTCAGCTGGTAGAGCAGAGGACTGAAAATCCTTGTGTCACTGGTTCAATTCCAGTCGATGCCACACCAAAACAATCAAAAAACCCTGATTCTTTGCAGTTTCAGGGTTTTGCTTTTTCCGATTGGGCAGGTTTTGTGCGGGTTTTAATACGGAACGAGCCAGAACGTTACAATAGCACTCCAGTTGCATCTGCCGGATTATTAGTTTTCAGGTGTAATAAATGGTCTTATGTTGATAGTCGCATTAAATTTATCGGCAAATAGAATCCAAATACCGTAGTTTTCTAATGGTTTTACTTCAATTATAGTTTCCATAATTTTACTATTTTAATGGTTCAATTTCTTTTAGTTCTGATTTTTGACGCGCAAGTTCCCAATCCTGCATTAATTCTTCCCGATGTTCATCAGCCCATTCTAAAACCAGTGTCTTTGCACGTTTGGGTAATTCTCCTTTTAAAATCTGTAATGTCTTAATTTCAATTCAGCTTTAAATTCCCCATATTTTGCATGAAAATGTGACGGTTCGTTAGGCGCTGCCACGTTACTTAAATTATTCAATGTGTCCACTGACCAATCACCGCAAGTCATACGAAATATATTTGTCCGCTATTGCTTTATCTTAAAGTCATTATTTCAATTTTCATATATGGATAGTAAGGGAGAGTAGAAAGTTTTTTGTCTGCGTCAGATTTGTCATTAGCCATTAATACCAAATAGATTCCAGCAGTATCACCTTTTATATAGGAAGCCAAAAGTGTCCCATTTTCCTCCCACTCTTTTATTATTTCTTGTTCTTTTGGTAATAATTTGATTCTTGTTTCATCGTCAATTCCTTGTAAAAGAATATCAATCATAAATTTACTCATTGTCGTCTTGTTTTTTTGGTTTAACTTATATCTAATTGTTTGCTGAGTACAGTTAACTTGAAATATCTAAAGAACAGGTTGGTATTCAATAAGCCCAAATCCACTGATAATATTTGTAGGACGATATTACGAAATCTATTTTGTCACATGTGGTTGCACCTAACGCACAGCAGGCAGCCGCATCGCGGGTTTTACTTGGTGAATGTTTCATTAACCGATAACATTGCAGACTTGGTGAATGACTGAATTAGGGACAAACCCCGCTTTGCGGTTGACTGCCCGTTAGTCCCAGACCGACTTACATCTTAAGTTTAGAAGGGTTTTGTCTTGTGTCAAAGATCGAAAACAATACAAGATATTCATTTTCAACCGCATCCGATAATACTTTCAAGATTGTTTGTGGCTTCTTCAGTCCACCTAATCTTTAAGCCACTTTTCATATTTCATTCTTATCTGCTCGTGAGGATGGATTTTCCCTTGCTGAAGATCATCAATGCCCCGGTTAATTGAATCCTTTTCTTCCTGAGAGGTATAACTCCACCAATCTGATTTGGCAATATCAGGAACCAAAATGATGTTTTTAATTAAATCTATCAAATCATTGTCTTGAATCTCGCAGATTCTTTGAATGATATCCAATTTTTCGGCTGAAAGGTTCATTTTTTATTGCTTTATACAAATGTACATAACTTTCGCTTTTGGATTATGGTTTTAATCGGTTTGGGGCTAACAACTGACCAGCTACACATCCATATTGTACTGTATAACCATCTCCATGCTTCCCAATTCCAGCGCCACCATATTCCCGAAACCCATTTTTCCACTGATATATGGACCATTATCAAGGTCAATGAATTTATAAGCGGCGCTGTTAACAGCCATTGTAATCAGCTCCATGTTAACCGGCACATGTCCGTGAATTATCCGTCTTCCGCCTATTTTTTCGGCTTTAATCTCATAATCGCGCAGCCAAAGCATCGAGCGTTGATCCTCGAAAGGATTCTCATTTTTGAAGTTCAATCCGGCGTGAACAAGAACGAAATTGTCAAGTTCCTTGTAATGCGGCAGGTTCCGCATCCATTCTATATAATCTGAAGGCACATCTCTTATATGCTGTACGCCAAAGCTGGTAAGCGTAGGTTTACCGCCAATTTCCAGCCACGATTTTTGTTTTTTATTCCCGAATCTATGCCACCAGCTATTTTTCGATTTCATTTCGGCGTCGTAAAGTTCCACCATAAAATCCTCATGGTTCCCTTTGATGGCAGTGACATTGTATTCGTCATTCTGTAACGAACGGATAAAATCAATCACTCCTTTTGAATCGGGTCCCCTGTCAACATAATCACCCAGAAAATATAGTTCATCATAGCGGGTTGGTCTGATTATCTCATTAATCAGAGAGGTTACTGTTTTAACGTAACCGTGAATGTCGGGGATGACCCATTGTTTTCTCATTTTTTCTTCCCCTGATTAGCCACCTCTGCCATCAGCTTTTTAATCGTCTCCGGATCGCCGAGGTAATAATCCTTCTGAAGAACCATCTGGTCGTCGAATTCAAAAATATATGGGATTCCCGTAGGAATGTTAATTCCGACAATTTCCTCATCTGAAATGTTTTTCAGGTATTTCAGAATTCCGCGCAAACTATTGCCGTGAGCGGCAACTACAACCTGTTTGTGAAGAGCAAGCGCCGGAGCCATCTCCTCTTTCCAGAACGGGACAATACGTTCTACCGTGTCCTTGAGCGCTTCCGTTCCGGGAATATCTTTCGGGTCGAGGTCGCGGTAACGATGATCAAACCTCGGATGGCGCGGATCTTCCATATCAAGGGCAGGCGGACGAACATCATAGCTGCGGCGCCAGATCAGCACCTGCTCATCGCCATATTTTTCAGCCATTTCCGATTTGTTGAGCCCTTGTAATACGCCATAATGTTTTTCGTTGAGCCGCCATGTTTTTTGAACCGGAATCCACTGAAGATCCATCTGTTCAAGCAGCAACCAAAGAGTGCGTAAAGCGCGGGTGAGATAACTTGTATAAGCCATCTTAAATTCAAATCCCTCTCTCTTCAATATTTTTCCGGCTTCAATAGCCTCTTTAACTCCTCGTTCCGACAAGTCAACATCAGTCCAGCCGGTAAAACGGTTTTCTTTGTTCCAGGCGCTTTCGCCATGGCGTATCAATACAAGTTTATTCATGTTTTGCGGGTTTATCATTACCCGGCAAAAGTACAAAATAGTCTCTATTTTTCCTACCTTTGCCACCCCCAATGACCAAAACCATGAACAGCTACAGGAAAATCAACAGTATTCTCGGATGGATTGTGTTTGCAATAGCTTCCTCCGTTTATATCATCACTTCGGAACCAACCATGAGTTTCTGGGACTGCGGGGAGTACATTGCAACTGCCTTTAAACTGGAAGTAGGTCATCCTCCCGGCGCGCCTTTGTTTCAGTTGATCGGCAGGTTCTTTTCTCTCTTTGCCTTTGGCGATGTTTCTCATGTGGCGCGGATGGTAAATTCAATGTCGGCGCTTGCAAGCGGGTTTACGATTCTTTTCCTTTTCTGGACGATAACCATGATCGCAAAAAAAATCGTGGTTCGCAGCGGAGAGATGACTTCGTCAAAAACGATTACCATTATGGGCGCCGGATTGATTGGGGCATTGGCTTACGCATTTTCCGATTCTTTCTGGTTTTCGGCTGTGGAGGGAGAAGTTTACGCCATGTCGTCATTCTTTACGGCAATAGTAGTATGGGCTATCTTTAAATGGGAAGAACATTCCGATGAAAAACACGCCTATCGCTGGTTAATACTGATCGCATACCTGATGGGACTTTCCATCGGGGTTCACCTTTTAAACCTGCTCGCTATTCCTGCCATAACCTTTGTTTACTACTTTAAAAAATTTCCCGACAGGGGGCTTAAAGGCGCAATCTTTACCACTTTTTTGTCAATAATGATACTTTCGGCGGTGATGTATCTCATCATTCCCTGGATTATCAAACTTGCCGGACTTTTTGAACTGTTTTTCATCAATTCCATTGGGCTGCCATTCAATTCAGGAACAATAATCTATTTTACCCTTCTGATCGGCTTCATTATCTGGGGACTTCATTCGACTAAAAAGAATGTAAAACCAGTGTGGAATGCTATTATTCTGGCATTCACCTTTATTGTTATCGGATATTCGTCGTTTTTGATGCTTGTGATCCGATCAAATGCCGATACTCCCATTGATGAAAATAATCCTGAGAATGCCATGTACCTGCTCGCTTACCTAAATCGTGAACAATATGGCGACTGGCCGCTCGCTAAGGGTCAATATTACAATGCCCCTGTGGTTGACCGGATGGATGGTAATCCGGTTTATGCAAAAGATTTGAAATCGGGAAAATACATAGTAGTTGATAAGCGCGAAAAAACTATTCCGGTGTTCGATCCCCGGTTTTCAACAATATTTCCCCGCATGTGGGATCAATCGGAACCGCGGTTTGAGAAGGAATATATACGTTGGGGCAATGTTAAAGGAGTTCCGGTCGAAGTTCAGGGAAACGAGAGAACTGAGACATTGAATGTTCCAACCTTTTCCGAAAATCTTACATTTTTCTGGAATTACCAGGTAATTCACATGTACTACCGCTATTTCATGTGGAATTTTGCCGGCAAACAAAACGACGTCCAGGGAATGGGGAATAAGGTTGACGGCAACTGGAAAAGCGGCATCCGTTTTCTCGATGAGATGCGACTTGGAACACAGGATATTCCTGAAAGCAGGAAAAGTAAAGGCGATAACCGTTTTTATTTCCTTCCGCTGATTCTTGGACTGATTGGAGTTTACTATACACTTCGAAAGGACAAACAAAGCGCCTGGATTATCCTTCTGCTTTTCTTTATGACCGGTCTTGCAATTGTGCTTTACCTTAACCAGCACTCGCCTCAGCCGCGTGAACGGGATTATGCCTTTGCCGGATCGTTTTACGCCTTTGCAATGTGGATCGGATTGGCGATTCCCCAAATTGTTGATTGGTTCCGAAAAGTGTTGGGGACAATGTCGGCTCAGATTGTTGCAGTGGTTTTTGGTCTGATTGCTGTTTCGCTGATGGCTCAGCAGGGATGGGATGATCATGATCGTTCCGGTCGTTACACCGCGCTTGCTATCGCTGAAAATTACCTGAATTCATGCGCCAAAGACGCCATTCTCTTCACAAATGGCGATAACGACACCTTCCCGCTCTGGTATGCGCAAGAAGTTGAAGGAATCCGCACCGACGTCAGAGTAATAAATCTCAGCCTCCTGAATACCGAATGGCACATTGACCAGATGAAACGAAAGGCATACAATTCCGATCCGGTTCCATTTTCCATGACCAAAGATAAATATCGTCAGGGAAACCATGATGTCACCTACATAGTTGAAAATGAAGAGCTGAAAAATACCTTCGTTGACCTGAAAGCTCTGTTTGGCGTCATTGCGCAGGACGACAGCAAATTAAAGATGAATACTTCACAGGCGGGGATGATTGATTATTTCCCCACCGCCAATTTCATGGTGGGTTATGATTCGGCAGCGCTCGTAAGTTCGGGCGCGATTACTCCACGCATGATTAACCGCCTCGACACAATTCGATGGAAGTATAAAGGTCGCGCTATCGAAAAAGCCAATCTGATGATTCTCGATCTCCTGGCAACCAACAACTGGAAACGTCCCGTTTATTTTGTAATGACTACCGGTTCCGATACCTACATCGGGCTTGATAATTATTTGCATCTCGAAGGTCTTGCTTACCGGCTCCTGCCGGTAAAGGTTGAGGTAGAACAGGGTCAGATCGGCGACGTTAATACCGATGTGATGTATGATAACCTTATGAACAGATTCAAATGGGGAAACATGAATAAACCAGGCGTTTATATTGATGAAACAAATGCTCGCATGGTTATGAATATGCGCGGACTTTTTGCCCGTCTTGCCAATGCCCTTATCAATGAAGGGAAAAAGGATTCTGCAAGAATGGTTCTCGACCGCTGCTTCGAGGTAATGCCTGAAACAACCGTTCCGTATGATTTTTTCACAGTTCCGCTAATCGCCGGTTATTACAAAACCGGGGAAACGGCAAAGGCGACTGCGCTTGCTAAAAAGGTTATCAAAAATTCATCAGAAGAGCTTGCCTACTATTTTTCCTATCCCGACAGCGAACTTAAATCGCTCGATCTGAATATGCAGGAGGCTTTATTCACAATTCAACGTTTGGGGGTTGTTGTAAAAGATGCAAACCAGGAAAAACTTACAACTGAATCGGAAGCGATTCTGAAAAAGTATTATGATATGTACGTGGCAAAGGTTTATTCTCCCGAAGACCAATGAGCGCAGTAAAACCGCCGTTTTTTCTCAGGTGGTTTAGCCCCCGGTACCTCGTATGCGATCTTCCTTCAACCGAAAAGGTAATCTATCTCACATTTGATGATGGTCCCATTCCTGAAATAACTCCGGAAATACTTGAAATCCTTGAACAATTTGATGTAAAGGCAACATTTTTTATGGTTGGCGACAATGTTCGGAAACATCAGGATATTTACCAACAGGTAATTGAACAAGGGCACGCCGTGGGAAATCATACTTTTCATCATTTAAACGGATGGAAAACCACGCCAGGCTCTTACATCGAAGATGTTTACCGTTGTTCCGACCTTGTGAAAAGTCCTCTTTTCCGCCCACCTTATGGGCGCTTCACCCCATCGCAATACCTGCTGCTTAAAAAGGATTATCGTTTCATCCTCTGGTCTGTCCTCTCTTACGATTTTCACAAACGCACCACACCCGAAAGCTGCCTCGCAAATGTTATCAACAACACCGGAAATGGCTCAGTTGTAGTATTTCACGACAATATCAAATCCATTGAAAAAGTGAGGTACACGCTACCGCGTTTTCTCGAACATTTTTTAAACAATAATTTTCAATTTGATCGTCTCCACCCCTGAATACCCTTCCCATTTCTCCACCTTGCCACCTTGCCACCTTGCCACCTTACAAGCTTCCTTCATCCGCAAAACTGTAAAACCCGTTATCTCCCACAATCAGATGATCGAGTACGCTTATCTCCAGTAACTTCCCCGCTTCCACAAGTTTTTTCGTGATTCTTATGTCGGCTTCGCTCGGAGTGAGGATTCCCGAAGGATGATTGTGCCCGAGAATAATTGAGGAAGCATGATGATCGAGGCTGATTTTAAAGATTTTTTTGGGGTCAACCACAGTTCCTGAAATTCCTCCCTCACTTATGGGGCATTTGCGCAAAATTTTGTTTGCCCGGTTTAGCAAAAGAATCCAGAACTCCTCATAAGGCTTGTCACCCATAGTGTTTTTGAATATTTCATAAGCATCCTTACTTGACTTGATTTTTTCCCGCGTCAATACCTCCGATTCATTCCTGCGTCGTCCAAGTTCAAGAGCGGCGAGGATCGTAATTGCACGGGTTTGCCCGATTCCATTGACCTTTGTGAGTTCCTGAATGTTGAGTTTTGAAAGTTCAGGCAGGTTTCCGTGGGCTTTTTGAAGAATTTTCTTTGCCAAATCCACGGCTGAATCTTCTTTTGTTCCCGAAACAATAAGAATGGCGAGTAGTTCAGCGTCGCTAAGGCTTTGACGACCCTTCAACAACAGTTTTTCGCGTGGGCGATCATCCTCAGCCCAGTTTTTAATCGTCGAATGGTTAGCGTAATTTTCCATCGGTTTTTTATGGTTAATCGGTTTCGATGGCAAAAGGTTGAGCTTTTTTTCAGAAAAAGTTTTCAACAATATAAATCCGGGAATATTCTAATATTGAGTCCACTCCGAAAAGGGGTTAGAAAAATCAGAATTTGGCTAAAGCCAGGTATCTAAGCGCCTTGAATTGCCACGACCTTAAGGTCGTGGCAATTAATAACCAGATAGTTACTGGACTTTAGTCCAAATTGCTTCCTTTTCGGAGTGGACTCAAACCTGGAATGTATAAACAGTGCAGTTTAATTCCGTTTTGAGTATAAATTTATGCCAGGTTTGGAATTCTACCTCGCCTTCTGTGGGGAACTACGGAATGATAGTTATATCTTTGTAAAAAAAATCCATGTTAGAAAAACTAAACAAACACAAATGGTGGATAATAGTATCCATAGGAATTGCAATGATTCTATATATTGTCCTCACTTAGTTGGCGCAAACGGTAAGAATTGAATTGAGTTTCAGGAAGGGCCGGTGTTCGGTTAAAAGAGATACCCTTGTTTACCATTGGTAATCGCACTGCTGCCATAGTTGCCGCTCCTCTTCGGGCGTAATTTTTACAGCCTCTTCGGGCGTATATTTATTTGCGGTCTTTTTCAACATACAGTCACAAAAGCTGGCTGCATCTTTTTTTGCCACCCCGCGGTCGTTCATGAACTTCATGCAACTTGTTGTCCAGGTTTCCTTTTGTTCCTGACTCCACGATTTCGCTTTTGAATTACATCCTGTTATAGTCGCCAGCAGCATGAACCCAAGCGCCGGAATAAAATATCTGAACTTTCTCATTTTGGTTTATTAAGTGTCAAAACTACAAAAAGTATCTGAATATATACTGCAAACGGGTAAAATGACCATTTTGATCGCAGTAAAAAGGATTTGGCACAATGCAATTCAATTCTGTTTTTGAAAAATTGCAGATTCAGAAAAAGATTCTTATAAATTCTGGTTGATCAGATTTCCCTTGATTGTAACAATTCCATGGTTGTCAATCGAGCCTCCCTGTTGGATAGTCAGATTGCCTGTGATGGTGATTTCAGCCGATGACTCCAATGTCAAAATGGCTCCTGTGCAAACAACAAGGTAATGACAAACTTTCCCGGTTGAAGCCAAATGGAGCGGATGAGGAGTTCCGGAAGAAACTACGACATCGTCATCCGGAAAAGGAATATCTGCCTTTGACCAGTTTCCGGCAACATCCCATGAGGACGAAATAGCGCCGGTCCATAAGTTTTCAGGATGATATTCATACCCGCCAATATCAAACAACGACGTATAAGGCCTGAACAGGTTATCAAAGTCGAAGTTTATTCCCATCAGCGACACATCTGTTCCCATATCCCTTGCCGGCGAATCTGCCCGCAACCTGAAATTGCCTGCGAGCGTATCTCTGAAATGAACATTTGCCATAAAGGGATTGGTATAATTGTTAGACTGAACAACGTTTACGCCTGAAGAAAGATAAATATAACTCATCGCAGGGACAGAATAACTGCCGAGCGACCCCGGATGGATAATGAGGTTATTGTAAATCTTATTATTCGCGCTCAGCAAACTTGAAAATCGGACGCCATCGGTTTTTACATTGACAATTGTGTTATTCAGAATATTAAAATAACGTCCGGGGATAGTTGTTCTGTCGTCAACAAAAATCCCGTGAACTCTTTTGGTAGGATCGTCTGGGAAAAATGTAAGCCCGATATTATAAATAATATTGTTGAAAATAATATTATTTCCAGTTCCAAAAACCATGATGGCGGTTCCGGTACCCCCTGATAAAAAATTATTGTAACATTTTCCGGTTGTGCCTCCGCCAAGTTGAATCCCTGAATTTTGAGCTGCAATAGCAGACGCTCCGTAACCGGTAACAGTATTTCCGTAAATCTCACAATCTTCGGTGGCGCAGCCAATCTGAATTCCATCCAGATGCGTGTTTTCAACGATGTTGTTATAAACCCTAAGTCCCTTGATCTCATGAGGATAAAGCGTATCCGGCTGACCATTGCAATTCGTCAGATAACCGCTGTACGAAGAATGTCCAATATAAAATCCTTCTCCCCCATTATTGTGCATGTAGTTGTCATGAAAAACGGTATGATATTGAGTGAAAAAACCGCGGTTTGAACTTAAATCACATACGGGATCGGTTTTCGACATGATGCCGGCAAAACCGGTATTGGCAACTTCAAGGTGATCAACCTCGAAATTGGTGCTTTTCTCATCAAGTGAAACGCCATTGCTATTTACCGCAGTACCCATAACACGAATTCCATACTTGATTGAACTCACCCCTGAACCGGTAAACCGGAAGAAGCTCGAATTAGCAATTTTGATTCCAAACGGATTAAAGCTGTTCTGAACAATAACAGAGCCTCCGCAATTGATAAACACGAGGTAATGCAACGAATCGCCATGAAAGTTGATCAGATACAGATAATCCCTGGTTCCTGCCTGAATACAGATTGTATCGCCTGGAAGAATGTTAAGGCTGTTTGCGTTTACAGCAAGTTGCTGGTTTGTGATGGTGTGATTGCACGAACAAGGCTGGGCAGAAAGCAGGCTGGCAATAGAGGTTGCCAACAGTAAAACTAACGCTGTTTTACTGGCAATTCCCGGCAACAACCTTATTTCTGATGAAAAATGCAGAAACATATATCAATGAAGTGGTACTAAAAAACAAAGCGCAACTACCAGAATATTTTTTGTTATCTGCTTTGATGTCCTGATTTTTTTGAATGCGTTTTAAGATAACGAGGTATGAAGTTACTTAAAATATCAGTTCGCGTCAAACTGTCTTTCGTATGTAATTTTCACATCTCCAACCGGTGCATGTTCGATTACAACTATCCTTTCTTTGTTTATTTCAAGGATTTCGATAGTGAAAGTCATATTGTTTTCAAGGTTCTTTGCTACTATTCGAGTTCCTTTCCCCTTCATTTTCCAGGTTGCGCGCAACGGTTTTCCAGGGTAATTCTTAATCGCGGTTTTATCGGCGAAAATTTCCATAGTCGCCCGCTGTTCCATTTGTACCAGTCGGTTCAGTTCAGAATCTTTTCTGCCGACTGCGCCGTCTCCCGCGGGCTTTGCAGCGCCGGGTTTCTGAGCTGAGGTATTTCCTTTCAGGGACGCTTCTGCCTGTATAGCTGAAGAATCAACAACTTTTTCAACCGTAACGGGACGCCATGTTCCGATAATGATTTTTTCGTTTGGATGTGTAAGCACTCCACAGGAAGCAAGGAGAACCGCAGCAATGAGAAATGCTAAAAGATTAACTTGTTTGTTTTTGTTCATGTTTATAAATTTTATTGTAAACGGTTAATTGAGTTAAATATTTTTGTTATTCGTACTGTAAATTCTTAGATTTTATTTCCTTTGAGATATCAACGGTTGAATCCTGAACGTTGATCTTCACTTCAAAGCCTCTTTTCTGAAAAACGGAGATCATTCGTTTGTTGTCGGTTGTAGTTTGTGCCACGATTTTTTTTATTTTACCTTGTGAAGCCACATCAATGCAGAAATCGGTGATGATATTGCCCAAATCCTTTTGCTGCCATGCATCGGCGATGAGAATTGCATATTCAACGGTCTCCATATCCGGATCGGCAATAAGCCGCCCCACGCCTACCAGCTTTTTCTTTCCGTTTTCAACAATTTCAGCAACGATGGCAATCTCCCTGTCGTAATCAATATAGCAATACCGGGTAGCTACTTCATGGGTTTCCCAATGAAAGAAATACCTGAAACGGTTGTATAACGACTCTTTTGAACAGGAACCGAGCATTTCGAGCCACATTGGTTCATCTTCTGGTTTTATCGGACGCAGTAACACCTCGGTTCCATCCTGGAGGATAGACAATTTTGAATATTTTTCAGGATAAGGGTGAAGCGCGAGATGAAAATAGGGATCATCTTCGCGCCAAGCCGACTTCGCATCAACCACGATACGGGCGTCGAGGGCTATTACATCATCGGGAGATACGAGCAGCGGGTTAATATCAAGTTCAACTATTTCAGGGAAATCGGCGGCGAGGTACGACAGCCTTATCAGCGCCTGGATTAATTTTTCAACATTCTTTGCCGGCGACCCCCGGTATCCGCGAAGCAAGGGATAAATTTTCAGCGATTCGATCATTTGCCGTGCAAGCCTTTCGTTGAGCGGCGGAAACCCAAGCGCCTTATCGCCGAAAAGTTCGGCGGTAATTCCGCCCATGCCTGCCATCAGTACAGTTCCGAAAATATTGTCTTTCTTTATTCCCAGTATCATCTCCACCGAATCCTTCGTCGACGCCATTTTCTGGACGGTTACGCCCTCAATGCGGGCATCCTGACGTTTGCTCTTCGCCGATTCGATGATCCGTTCAAAAGCCGCTCTGACCATTTTTTCTGTTCCCAGGTTCAGTTGAACGCCGCCAACATCGGATTTATGGGTGATATCGGGCGATTGTATCTTCAGTACCACCGGATAACCAATGCGTTCGGCGATAATCACTGCTTCGTCGGCTGATGGAGCTGTAAATGGTCTCGTAGTAGCAATTCCATAAGATTCGAGAATGGATTTCGAGATATCTTCTGGCAAAACCGATTCATTTTCGGCGATGATTTGATTGAATTCACTGCGAAGGCGGGCACGGTCAACGGTGAATTCTACTGGAATATCTTTTGGAGTTTCATAAAGTGTGGCAAGATTGCGGTTATAAGCCACGAGCGTCATAAAAGCCCGGATTGCCTGTTCGGGGGTTTTGTAGGATGGGATACCGCTCTCAACAAGGATGTCGTCGGCTTCATGCATGCTTTGCCCGCCCAGCCAGGCGGCAAGGATGGGTTTGGTTGTACCCTGAACCAGCGCGCTGATTTCCTTCGCCGAAGCGTTGGGATTGGTCATGGCTTGCGGCGTGAGAATCACAAGCACAGCGTCAACACCCGTATCTTCCAGTACGATTTGCGTAGCTTTTGCAATCCGTTTGGCGCGGGCGTCGCCAAGCACATCTACCGGATTTCCGTGTGACCAATATGCCGGCAGATTCTCATTGAGTTTCGCCATTGTTGTTTCCGAAAGTTCAGCCAACACTCCGTTGGAGGCGATAAGCGCATCGGTAGCCATCACGCCAGGACCGCCCGCATTGGTGATAATTCCAAGTCGCGGACCTTTGGGAAACCGGCTCCGGCCTATAAGTTCAGCTACGCTGAAAATATCGCCGATTTCGTAAACCCTTGCCAGTCCCGCACGTTGGAAAGCGGCGTCGTACACTGCATCTTCCGAAGCCATTGCTCCGGTATGAGAGGCAGCCACCAGAGCTGATTCGGGAAACCTTCCGGCTTTGTAAACGATGATCGGTTTCTTGCGGGCAAAGGCTCGCGCAGCGGTCATGAATTTCCGCGGATTCTGAATGGATTCAATATAGAGAATTATACAGTTCGTGTTTTCGTCTTCGCCGAAATAGTCTATCAGGTCGCCAAACTCCACATCCATACTGTTGCCGATGGAGACAAACTGGGAGAAACCGATCCTACCCTCAATTGCCCAATCGAGCACCGAAGTACATAAAGCTCCCGATTGTGAGATGAAAGCGATGTTGCCAGGTTTTGGTAAATGGGCTGCAAAAGAGGCATTGAGTTTCAGCCCCGGTACGATAATGCCAAGGCAGTTGGGACCTATGACCCGCATGCCATCATATTTGCGAATCTCAGCTTTAATATCTTCCTCAAGTTTTCGACCCTCATCGCCAATCTCTTTGAAGCCTGCCGACATGATGATAATCCCGCGAATCCCTTTTTCCCCGCACTCCTTAATAACTCCCAAAACTTTTTCGGCAGCCGAACAGATTATTGCCATGTCGGGAACTTTAGGCAGCGACTTCACATCGGCGTAGCATGGAATACCCATCACCGCTTCATTATCGGGATTGACAGGATAAACCACTCCCCTGAAACCACCGCTAACCAGGTTGATCAAAACTTTTCCGCTGACGCTGTTTGGATTGGTGGTTACTCCGATCAAAGCAATGCGTTGGGGATTGAAGATGGAATTGAGTTTATGGATGTTCATGGAAGGGAGCGAAGCGGCGAGTTGTTGGAACGGATTGCAAAGTTACGGTTAAATTTTATTTTAAAAACCGTTTAAAATGGCTTATTTTGCTGCCTGAAACTTAAAAAGTATTTGCATGAAAAACCGCTTCCTTCCTGTTTTGTTATTTATAATGCTTTGGACGATATTTGCTTCTGCCCAGTCAAAAGAAAACGTTTCAAATTTGCCTGAAAAGAAAACGCCTTTATTTGGAATCAATTTTTCCGGGTTTGTGAACAGCGATATTTTCTTTGATACACGGCAAACAGTGATGGCACGCGATGGAGAGTGGCTTTTTTATCCTGAAAATATCAAGTTGGACGCCGAGGGAAACGATATAAATGCGAAAGGGACTTTCAATTTCCTGAGTATCCAGACCAGAATCACAAGCGCCATGAGTGGTCCCGATATTTTTGGCGCAAAAACTTCAGGGCTTATCGAGGCTGAGTTCTATGGAAATGCCAATGCAAACATCAACTCCCTGCGACTGCGGCACGCTTATATCAGATTGAACTGGACAAAAACCGAACTGCAATTGGGTCAATACTGGCACCCGATGTTTGTTCCAGCATGCGCGCCTGAGGTTGTTACACTCACCACCGGCGCGCCGTTTCTTGTTTTTTGCCGTAACCCTCAGATTCGCCTTACTCAGCAAGCAGGGAGGTTTAAGTTTATCCTCACCGCTATTGCGCAACTTGACGTCACGAGTAACGGACCCGACGGGCCAAGTCCGAAATACCTTAGAAATTCAATGATTCCCGAAGGAAATTTCCAGATACAGTATGGCGTTAAAAATGATGAAATGCAAAGGGAATTCCTCATTGGCGCAAGTGTTGATTATCTCATCCTCACTCCGCGACTGAATACCGAAGTAGTTACAAAAGCGGCTTATGATACGGTAATTAACAACCTGGTGAAACACTATAACCCAGTAGCGTCAACTTACGCGACCGATGCCAAATCCCCGGCTTTCACCGTTAATTTCTTTACCAAACTAAAACTCCCCAAAGTAACCATGAAACTGGGAGGCGTTTACGGGCAGGATTGCTATGCCTTCAACATGATTGGCGGTTATGCCGTGAAAAGCGTTACCGACCCTACAAAAGGAACCGTTGATTATGCGCAAATCGCAACCGGATCGGTATGGGGCGAATTCAAAACCAACGGCGCGAAATGGCAGACCGGCATTTACGGTGGGTATAGTAAAAACCTTGGCGCCGGTACAGACGTCACAGGTCCTTTTTATTCGCGCGGAGCAGATATTGACTACCTTTACCGGATAACGCCACGCCTTATACTAACTGTGAAGAAGCTAAAGATAGGCGGTGAAATTGATTATACAGTTGCAGCTTATGGAACAATCAATAAAAACGGATCTGTATCTGACTCGAAAGAGATCGGAAACTTGCGGTTACTGATCGGAGTTTACTACTATTTCTGAAAATAAACAGATTTCAGATTTCAGATTTCAGCCTAGTCTAAAATGAAATTGAGTATGCTACGGTCATCTTGGCGATAAGCAAACAGCAATTGAATGTTGTGAAAAGGCAATAAAAATTTATCCGAAATATCTTCCGGCAATTACAAACCTTGCAATTATAAAAAATTTAAGGAACTGGGAAACTCTTGATTCATGCTCATCTTATGAAAAAATCTTTATTGGTTAAGGAAATTAAATATGATTGAATCGCGGGTAATTTCAACGCGGGTAATTCAAAACCTTTTATATTTAACAACGAATTAAACAAATTTTGGAAATAACTGATTGAAAAATCTTATTCCGGGGCTTCTCATTTTATTAAGTCAGGCGTGTTTTACGCAAACCAATCCTTCAATTCAATTTACTTTTTTACCCGATTGGGGGAATACCAGTTTATTACAGGGAAAAGTTCAAAACACAACTCTCAACGATCGCGGAGTTGCGGTTTATATTTTTGCCGAGGAGGCGGGTGGATGGTGGACTAAACCTTTTGCTTCAAATCCGGTTACGCCAATTCAGACAGATTCAACTTTCACGGCAAATATCGTTACGGGAGGAGTTGACCAATTCGCAACCAAAATCATAGCTTTCTTAATCCCATTGTCCTTCAACCCGCCAATTCTAAGCGGAGGAGATATTCCGGGTGAATTATTTTCATATCCATACGCGGTTTCATGCCGCCCTCATGGCGATAGAACAATCTCGTGGTCGGGATTTGACTGGATAGTAAAAAAATCTGTCGGCAGCAGTTTAATGCCTTTGGGTCCCGGACCGAATATTTTCAATGATAACGATTCAATGGTATGGGTTGATAACCAGGGGCGATTACATCTCAGAATAGCAAAAAACGGAAATGACTGGCATTGCTCTGAATTGATCTGTAAAACATCGCAGGGTTATAACCGGTATCGGTTCGAAATTGGCAGTCGCGTGGATTTACTTGATCCCAATATTATCGTCGGTATTTTTACATGGGATGATTGTTCTCAATTGGCGCAACCTCCTGTTAAATACTTCAGGGAAATTGATTTCGAATTTTCAAGATGGGGAGATCCAAATAACGACAATTCTCAATATGTTATTCAACCCTGGAATATTTCCTGCAATATTGATCGCTTCAATATGAATTTAACCGGAATTGACCATTCTGTGCATCTCTTTGACTGGAGAGCAGAATCGCTGACTTTTCAAAGCGAATGGGGGAGTAATTCACATTACTGGAAATTTCCAAATTCAACCGCCATTCCGGCGCCGGCGAATGAAAACGTTAGAATTAATCTGCATCTGCTCAATGGCGCGCCTCCTTCAAACTATGAAAATGCTGAACTCATTTTGAATTCCTTTATTTTGAATACCGGAAAGCAGGAAGAAATAACTGAGGATATAAAGATTTTTCCAAATCCTGCGGAACAGGGATGTTTGATTGAAATTCTGTCGGATCGCGTTAAGGATACCGAAATTGACATTACTGATCTTCAGGGGAAACTGGTACGGGAAATTTACCTTGGTAAAATTCATACTGGTTCAACCAGAATATCATGGGATGGAATGAACGAAAAAGGTAAGTCTGTTCAACCGGGACTATATTTCATCTGCATCAGGGATAAATTTCAAATCAAATATTTCAAAATCATTAAAATATGAATACTTTTGTTTTCAATTTTCACAATTTCTCTACCAAACCAACATCTTTATGAAAAACACACTGCTTACTATTGTCGCCACGTTTCTTATTTCCTTTGCCTTTTCTCAGGCAGTGCAACGAAATATGGTAATTCTTGAAATCGGAACCGGCACGGGTTGTCAGTATTGTCCTGGTTCTGCTATGGGCGCGCAAGACCTGCTGGCGAGCGGAGCAAACGTAGCCGTATTGGAATATCATAATTACAATCCTTCATCCGACCCATTTTATAATGCCGCCGCCGGCGTTCGTTGCGGTTATTACGGAATATCAGGTTACCCGACAGCTTACTTTGACGGTACGGTTAACTACGTTGGCGGTAGTACTTCGGTGAGTATGTTTCCACAGTATCTGCCTCTTTACAACCAGCAATATGCGGTTCTTTCCCCGCTTACTATTGATATCGCGGGTTATAATGTCGGGAACCTCTACACAATAACCCTTACCATTACAAAAGTTGCCGCCATTACCGCCACAAATCTGAAAGCCCACCTGGCGCTTACCGAATCGGGCATTGTTTATTCCTGGCAGGGACAGAGCGAGATAAACGACGCCGAGCGTCTGATGGCTCCCGATGCCGGTGGAACTTCCATTAGTTTTGCTTTAGGAAATACGGTAACGCTGACACAAACCTTTACCAAAGATCCCTCATGGGTTATCAATAACTGTGAGTTGATTGCTTTTGTTCAGGACAACGGAACCAAAACTATTTTCAACGGAGCCAAAAAAGCGCTGAATGCTCTCGCGCTGCCGCTTCCTACAAACTTTTCAGCTACCCCTACCAGCGGCTGTACTCCAATGACAGTTAACTTCACCGATCAATCAACAGGCGCAACAAGCTGGAACTGGAGTTTCCCCGGCGGGTCGCCTTCAACTTCAACGCTTCAGAATCCTGTGGTTGTTTACAATGCTGTCGGCTCCTACGACGTCACCCTAAATGCATTCAATATTGCCGGAAACCAGGCAGGTTCAATGTCAAAACCGGCATACATCAATTTGAACAGCGCTCCCATTGCCCCCGGTGCGCCACAGGGATTAAACGGTTTATGTATTGATCCTCCCGATCAGACCTATACAACCAATGCAGTACCCAACACTACCGGTTACAGTTGGGAGCTGCTACCCGCCTCTGCCGGAGCGCTTACAAATAATGGAACCAGTTGTGTAATTAACTGGGACAACACATTCACAGGCATCGCCCAATTAAAAGTAAGAGCTGTAAATGGCTGCGGGAACAGTCCTTGGACGTCATTCCTCAACATCACAATCAGCGCCCAGCCAGGACAAGCGGCAATCCCAACAGGTCCGGCTTCGCTGTGTATGAATCCGGGTTCAACTTCCTATACTACTGCCGGGGCTTCCAATGCCGGCGCTTATATCTGGGAACTGCTGCCCGCAGAAGCTGGCTCATTATATCCCAATGGAACTTCTTTGTCTGTTGCCTGGAGTTCAGTTTTTTCAGGAACAGCCACACTGAAAGTGAAAGGCGTTAACAACAGTTGTGAAGGCGCTTGGTCGGCGTTGTTGAGCATAACCGTTACTCCCGGTCCGGTTGCATTTAATATCACCGGCGGAGGCGTTTATTGCGCCATCGGCGGCAGCGGAATCGCAGTTGGTCTTGATGGTTCACAAACCGGAACTACCTATACTCTTTACCGTGACAATTCACCAACCTCAAATGTTATCACAGGAACCGGAAACGCTATATCTTTCGGGAATCAGATAACCGCCGGAAGCTATTCTGTAGTAGCCGGCACAACCTCCGGAAACTGTACAAACAACATGAACGGAGCGGCAACAATTACCGTTGATCCTCAGGCGCCGTTAACCCCTGGCGAACCTGCCGGACCTTCTCAGGTTTTTTCGGGAGCTATGCCAACTACCGATTATACTACAACCGGCGGGACTTATGCAACAACTTACTTGTGGGAAATTACCCCGGCAAATGCAGGCGCTATCACAGGAACTGCCACAACCGGAACTGCCACATGGAATCAGTTGTATGTTGGAGCGGCAAATATCAAGGTTCAGGGAGTAAACTCATGCGGCGGCGGGTCATACTCTGCCGAATTTGTTGTCACCGTTGATGTAGGCGTTGGATTACCGGAACATTTCGGTTCAAAGTTGTTCTCCGTTTACCCCAATCCTGCAAAATCGTCGTTCACAATTTTCCCTGTAAAAACTATGAAGGCAAATATCAGCATCCTTAATGCCCTCGGCGCCATTGTGAAGGAAATGACTGATGTAAACCTAAGCGGGCGGTATATTGTTGATATCTACAGCCTTGCATCAGGCGTCTATTTTATCAGAATTGATAGCGGGGAAGGTCGGCAGATAGTGAAACTCGTGGTTGAGTAATTATCGAAAATTATCCCTGGAATCAGGAAAGCCCGCGGCATTGCTCCGGGCTTTTTCATTATCAGTATCTTTGCGCCCATTATGGATAAGAAAACACTCGAAAAATACAGTTCCGCCTTCACGCTGAGCGACATGGAAATTTTCATTTTCCCTGAACTTCTTTACGCTCTTGTACTTGCCAACATTATGTCGCCAGAGATATGGAAATGGCGCGACGATCCCTGGTTTGCGGGAATCAAAAAGATGGGTCCGCTGAAAAAGGTTCATCGCGTGAAGCAATATATTATGGATCATTACAACTTCAACCTCGATCTTGAAACCTGGGGACTCACCGATAAACAAACCGAGATCAACAGGTTCAGCGACTTTGTGGATATGGAGATGCTCTCTCGTTCAAACGCCCTGTTCGGATATGAAGGCGATAAATACTACTTCACAATGGATATCCGCAGGCACTTCGGTTTGGACAAGTTTGATTCCGACATAATTCCTTACTGGAAAACCGAAACAGTAGAAGCCATGAATGCCTTCCGGTATAAACCCGGTCATGAGGCAGGCGCGGGCGAATGTGTATCGCTCGCATGTTTGTATGCATCCGCTTTGTTTATTGTTGCAGAAGTTCCTCTGGAGAAAATTTTTCTGATGGGAACTCCCTTACATTCCCAAAATTTTGTAATGATTGACGAAGGAGTGATTACTAATAACCGCCGGATCGTCACCAAGTCAATGTGGTTTAATGGAACCGAACTTTCCTCGCTGGCTCGCCGCGCGCTGGAACATGAACAGGTTACTTATGTAGCTCACAGTACAGGTTACATCCATTCTATTTATCCCGAAGCCACCATTGACCAGGCTTCATATAACATGTTCAGGGATAAAATCGCGAAGTTTCTTGAAACCGAGGTTGACTTTGAAATCTTTATGAGTTTCCTGCGCGATTACAGCCAACATCAGAAACTTTTCCAGCTCTGCTTTTTCTGCCAGGGCGCCAACAGGTATATCAGGCTCGAAAAAGCCTTTGGATATGAACATGGAAGCAAAAACCGGCTTGGCGATAAAACCAGCCGCAAGCTGTTTTGTGAAATGGATGAGGAAGATCTTTATCTTCAACCTATTGACCACCGGTTCAGAATTGATCCCGACATCGCTCTTTTCGACTTAAAACCTTATCAGGACTTTATCCATAAATTAAAAGAAAACTTCCCCGGACTCGAAAACACCACTTCATTTTTCCCTGACCTGAAAAAATTCATCCACACCGTACCCCTTCTCCCAGGAACTAACAAAACCTTTCTATCTTCTGCAAATTACCAACTTACCAACTTACCAACTTACCAACTTCTTCTCTCTCCATCCCAATCCCGCGAAGAGATCATCGCCTCTGTTACAGCCCTCCGCAAATCAGCGTCCACCACTGCCGACCTCGCATTTTATGCCGGGCGAAATATGGATTCATGCGACTGGAAACCTTTTTACAAAGCGGCGTTTGAGCGTAATCCGGTTTCAATTGAATTGTTCCGTGAAATGGACATGGAGGCGACTTATCAAAAGTTGCAATCCTGGCTTGACGAATCAATTTATGAGGGGAACCGTCTCGCCCTTCCCGATGAGGTAGTCAATTATCAGCGCGGCGATGGAATTGAAAAAGCCATAACGCTGATTAACCTGGCTCGTTCACGCCATATTGATTGCAGCTTCCAGCAAAATCAGGAACAAATACATGTAAAAGCGGGAAACGGGAAATTTGTTTTCCATACAAGGAAGAACCTGAAAATGGCGGCATTGGAAGTAAATAAAGAACCAACGGAGTGAATGTTCACTAACCCATTTTCCTGAACTGCTCTATTTTGTCTTCGTCCATCAGTTCGATCCGCTCAAAATTCCCCCACCGGAAATTCTTTCGCCGACCATTTACATCCCAGGAATACACATTCAGAAACATTTTTCCGAAACTCAAATGCCGCGAATCGTAGTATTTGGCATAAGCTACCTGCTCGCCGGTCTTGATATCGTTACCGATAAAGGAAAACTTTATATGAAGCAAACTCCCGTTGGCAATGGCTTCAACCAGCGCGCGACGTAGTGAAATTGCCGAAGGATCGTCAAGGTCGATGTCGTAATAAAGAATCTTCTCAAGGTCGGGTAACTCCTCTTCAATCCTGAAAACCCTGATCCGGGTATTGTTTTCGATAGTCCATGCCTCGAATTTACTTTTCATGTCTATAATGTCGCGCCCCTTGTTGCCGAGTCGCAAGGAAAGAAAATACCGTCCCTTCCGAAAACGAATATAAACTCTCTTCGTAGTAAATACATCCTGCGGTCGTTTGATGACAAAATAGACAAGAAACCCGGAAAAAATAGCCGTAAAAAAGAGCGACAAAGTTGATTGCACCATCACTACCTGACGACCCAGTTGAGTAACCGGGTGAATATCGCCAAAACCTATGGTGTGAAAGGATACAATGCTGAAATATACTGCCTTTTCAAAATTTATTCGCACATTTTCCGTAGCGTTGCCGGGATAGTTGTACGACGTGGAATAAGGCGTCATTTCAATACTTTCAGTGCGATAATAGATCCAGGCAAATCCAAAGATAAACGCCAGGTAAATTCCCAGCGATACCAGAATAAAAACAAGAACCTCGCGGGTTTTAAAACGAAAATTCATTTTTTCAAAGTGAGTGTGACGAACAACAAAGTAACAAAGAAATCACTACAATTTTCTTTTTTATTCTGTATTTCGCCACATCGCTACTTCGGCGCTTCGCTATTTCAAAATATCCCGAAAAAAAGCCTACCTTTGCACCCCTCAAAAAATCAATTAATTATGCCTTTAAACAAAGTCAGAAATATAGGAATCGCAGCTCACATTGACGCGGGAAAAACCACTGTCACCGAGCGTATTCTATTCTTTACCGGAACCAACAGAAAAATGGGTGAAGTCCACGACGGACAGGCTACCATGGATTTTATGAAGCAGGAACAGGAGCGCGGCATCACAATTGCATCCGCAGCCATCTCATGCGCCTGGAAAAACCATCAGATAAACCTCATTGATACGCCGGGGCACGTTGACTTCACCGTGGAGGTGGAGCGTTCGCTTCGCGTCATTGACGGCATGGTAGCTGTATTCTGTGCCGTTGGCGGCGTGGAACCTCAAAGTGAAACTGTATGGAACCAAGCCGACCGGTATCGCGTTCCGCGTTTCGCATTCATCAACAAGATGGATCGTACCGGCGCAGATTTCCTTGCCGTTGTTGATCAGATGAACAAATTCCTCGACGCCAATGCTGTTCCTTTTCATGTTCCAATTGGCGCCGAAGAGAATTTCGAAGGAATAATTGACGTAATTTCCCGTAAAGCCTTCGTTTTCCAGGAAATGGAATCGGTGGAGGTTGCAATACCGGAAGATTATAAGCAGAAAGTCGAAGAATCCCGCGCCTGGGCAGTGGAAAAACTCGCCGAATTCAATGACGAAATCATGGATCTTTTTATGGAGGACAAGGAGGTAAGCGCCGAGCTGATGAAGAAAGCTCTGCGCGAAGCAACCCTGAAGCTCCTCATCACGCCGGTATTCTGCGGCGCCGCCTACAAAAATAAAGGAGTTCAAATGCTTCTTGATTCAGTCGTTGATTACCTGCCTTCACCGGTTGACGTTGGCGCCGTAATCGGTACCGACCTCGATAACCCGGAAAAATTACATACTTGTCATCCGTCGCCAAAAGAGCCATTTTCAGCGCTGGCATTCAAACTTATTCACGATCCATTTGTCGGGCAACAAACTTTTACCCGCATCTTTTCAGGAACCCTGAAGAATGGAATGCAGGTTTATAATGCCACTAAAGGTAAGCATGAGCGCGTCGGGCGGATTTTCCGTATCCATGCAAAAGACCGCGAAGAGATTTCGGAAGCGGGTCCCGGCGACATTGTAGCCCTCATCGGGCTGAAGGTTACCAAGACCGGCGATACGCTTTGCGGCGATGAACATCGGTTTCTCCTCGAATCAATCCACATTCCGCCCAGTGTTATTGAACTGAAAATAAATCCGGTGAAACGCGCCGACCTTCAGAAACTGGGTGAAGCGCTTCATAAGCTGACTATGGAAGATCCATCATTCAACGTGAGGTTTGACGATGAAACTGAAGAGACAGTAATAGCCGGTATGGGCGAACTTCATCTCGAAATAATCGTTGACCGTTTGAAACACGAATTTAAGGTTGAAGCCGAAGTTGGCGAACCTGCGGTTGCATTCCGTGAAACTATTACCAGCGAAGTGGAATCGAATTACAAACATTCCAAGCAAACAGGAGGAAAAGGACAGTTTGCCCATATCGTCATGCGCCTCGAACCAAACGAAGGTAAAGGTTATGAATTTATTGAAAAGATAAAGGGCGGCAATATCCCTGCCGAATACATTCCGTCGGTGAATAAAGGGATTCTGAAAACCATTGAACGCGGCGTTCTTGCAGGTTATCCTGTGGTTGATGTTAAAGTTGTGCTACTCGACGGCAGTTTTCACCCAGTTGACAGTTCCGATATGGCATTCCAGACCTGCGCTTCCATTGGCTTCAAACAAGGCTTTATGAAAGCCGATCCTATTCTTCTTGAACCAATGATGAAGGTGGAAGTGAACACGCCCGACGAATATATCGGCGATGTGGTTGGAAATCTTAACCGCCGTCGCGGGAAGATAGAGGCGATGCGCCGGTACCGGAAAGGGTCGCAGAAAGTCAATGCTTTTGTGCCGCTGATGGAGATGTTCGGGTATGCCACACAATTGCGAAACATATCGAGCGGTCGCGCAAACTACTCAATGGAATTCTTCAAATATACCCCTCTGCCTAAGCTCATCCAGGAAGAGGTATTGAAGAAGATTGCTGACGAGAAAAAAGCCGGCAGATAAATTGACATGTGATTTGACTTGATGAATCTGAAAAAATAATACGTATCCTATTGTATACTTTATCCTTTCAATCGTTCCATTATCGGAAATATATGTCCCGTATTGAGAGAGTAAATATTGCTTCACTGAAGTTAATAATATTAATAATCAATACGATATAGACTTTTGTGAGCATGGAATGGTTATTGATGCATTGTATGAAATTCATCGAACAATGGAAAGTCATGAATTCAGGAGCCTTAAAGGCCTTCGCGTGTTGGTAGTCGAAGACAACTCCATAAGCCAACGTCTGATTTACACTATCCTCTTGCAATGGCAGGTATCAGCCGATTTGGCAGCAAATGGAAAAATTGCTGTGGAAATGATGTCTGCAAATATCTATGATGTTGTTCTTATGGATATTATGATGCCTGAGCTGGATGGTTATGACGCCACACGCGCCATCAGATCGCTTGAAGGACAATACTTCCGAAACTTACCAATCTTTGCTTTCAGCGCTACTCCCGATCCGGAAAAAATCATTGAGTGTTCCATGACTGGTCATATCACAAAAGCGCCCATGGATAAGGTGGAATTGCACCAAAGGATTTCAATGTATTTGAAATAGATCCGGGATAATTTTTTTGATGTTTACGGGTAATTTCGTTGTGGTTTCTATGTAATTTTTATAGGTTACACTGAGCTATCACAGATGTTCTGCGGAGCAAGAAATTTTTCAGCGCTTTTTTGCAGTATATTTAACAAATTTTTAGACATGAAACACGATCGCATTTGCAAACGGTTCCTTTTTCTAACTGTTGGATTGATTCTGATTCTAAACGGATGTAAAAAAAATGAATCAAGCCCTGAAAATCCTGTTGTTCAGGTTCCAATTGGTTTGGCATTATCACTGACCGGCAATTTCAGTCCGTACGGGATTATTCAGAAAAATGGTTTGACAATGGCAATAAACGAACTGAACAATGGATCAAATATGCCTGGTTTTAAATTCATTCCTTTTTTCATGGATGATAAGTCATCGCCCGACGCCTGCATGCAAATTTACCGGGATATGATTTTCAAAAACAAAGCGTTGATAATTATCGGTCCAACCTCGTCTAACTGCGCATTTCCTGCCGACACAATTGCACAAAACAATAAGGTAGTGGTAATGGGAATTTCCAATACCGTTCCGGGAATTACAGAAATGGGCAATTATGTTTTCCGCAACAGCCTGCCCGAATCGGCAGTGATTCCCAACACGGTTCAGGTGACACACGCAAAGCTTGGCTATTCAAAAGTTGCCATAGTTTACGGGAACGATGATCCCTATACAATTGGCGCATATAACGCTTTCAAAGCATCGCTTGAAAGCATACCGGGTATGCTCATCGTTTCAACCGGAATTATCCACAAAGGAGATACTTTGTTTACAGATCAACTGAACCAGGTAAAAGCTGCGAATCCCGATGTAATTGTGTTTGCAGCGCTTGTTAATGAGGCTTCACTCTTAATGGTACAAGCGAGGCAGCTTGGGATTCCACACAGTGTGAGATTTATTGGCGGGAACAGTTTCAATACTTCAAAACTCTGGCAACAAGCCGGACAGGCTGCCCAAGGTTCTATTTGTGGCAGCGCCTGGATTTATTCCGGCGATACTCCTGGAAATGCACAGTTTGTGGCGAGCTATTCCAGTCTTTATGGTTCAAAGCCCGACCAGTTTGCCGCCCAGGCTTATGCCAGCCTTTATATCGTTGCTGACGCCTTAGTCCGCACAAATTCTCTCAACAACGAAACGCTGCGCAATTCTCTTGCAAATACCACAAACCTGAAAACTATTCTTGGAACATTTTCTTTTGACGCCAATCGTAACCCTGCTCATACACCCGTGGTACAGGAGCTTGATAACGGAGAGTTCGTGTTATTCCGGTAAATTCAGATTGGCTGCAACATCTGCTCTGGCAATTTCTACTCCCAGTTGGTAAAGCTGAACCTGATTACATCAGCAATTGCCAGCATCAATATGTTTATGTACAATATACCTCAACCCCTGTCCCCTTCTTATTTTAATGGCTCTAATATAAATATTTAATCTAACTATGGATGGGGAAGCCGATAGTAATTAACTAAAATACTTTGCTGAGTAACGATAAATTATTCAACTATGAAAAAAGCCACTTACTAAATTTTAGTAAGTGGCTGATTTTCCTGCTCCCCCTGCAAGACTTGAACTTGCGACCCTCTGATTAACAGTCAGATCCACCCCCTTCAGTGATGCTCCCCGGTTGTTAATCATTAGTCTGTATATCAATCTGTTATAAACTTAGTGATACTGCTTGGTATTTATTTTGTTTGCAATATTTGTACTATTTGTTATGCAAATTGTTTGCACAGTATTATCTTTGCAGAGAAACAAACTTACACAAAATTAATCATGACAAGTGATAAAAAATCAGATATCACGACAGGAATCTATCTTGATACCCGCAGATCGGACAAGGACGGGGCTTATCCGGTTAAACTTCGAGTTACATATAAAAGACGGACTCGCTTGTTTAAAACCAAATTTCACCTGACCGAGGATGATTTCCAAAAAACAATAGGGGAACGCCCACGGAATGAATATAAAGTGTTACATCAAAAACTGATCGGTGTGGAGAAAAATGCGCTGGAAATAATCAGCAACCTTAAATCTTTCACCTTTGATGCATTTAAAAGACGGTTGGTTACCAATACCGGAGATCAGGGAAACGTTTTTTCAGCTTTCAAGGAGTACATAGCCGAGTTGGATGAAGATGACCGGGTCGGAAATTCATCTGTTTATACCACTGCCCTGCACTCAATACAAAAATTCCATCCCGGCAATACACTGGACTTTTCAGAAATTTCATCAAAATTTCTGAAACGATATGAAAAATGGATGATTGATAATGGAGCCACCACCACCACAGTTGGAATATACCTGAGGTGTGTACGCAGACTTTTCAACCGTGGAATCCAAATTGGGTTTGCAAAACGCGAAGATTATCCTTTTGGCCGTGAACATGAGCAGTATCAGATTCCCGAACCAAAGAATGTTAAAAAGGCACTGTCCATTGGAGATATACAAAAGATTTTTTCTTATACCCCGGATGATTCGACACCCGAAGCATTTTCCCGGGATATATGGATATTTTCCTATCTCTGTAATGGGATAAACATGAAAGATATATGCCTGCTGAGATATGCGGATATCACAAATGATAATATTGTTTTCAGAAGAGCCAAGACTGCTCAGACGAACCGGAAAAGCAGGTCAATAGAGGTAGTTAAGACAAAAGAGATAAATACAATCATAGAGAAATGGGGACAAAAACGCGTAACCTCAAATACTTACATTTTCCCCATTCTGGTTGATAATTTAACCTTGAAAAAACAGAAAGCTACAATAGCTCAGGCCACGAAACAAGTCAATAAATATATAAGACGGATTGCAAAGAATTTGAAAATGGAGTCCGACGTTACTACTTATACTGCAAGGCATTCATTTGCCACAATCCTGAAAAACGCAGGTGTAAATGTTTCATATATCAGCGAAGCACTTGGACACTCCGATATAACCACCACCCAGGGATACTTTGCAAGTTTTGAAAATGATGAAAAGAAAAGGATGGCGTCTATACTGACTAATTTCCCACAGGAAAAAACCAAGAAAAAAGCACCTGTTAAAAAACTTGTTAAATAGCCTGCTCATTGCAACAGCCGGAACACGCAAGTGTGGTTTACCGGATTAAGGAAAACGTATTATTATTAGAATCTTATGAAGACAGACGCACTGAATAAATGTTTGAACATACTTTCCTACCAAAAGGATGATGACAAAAAGAAAATTGAGATACTGGCAGGCATGGATACCAATTTTGATGAAGAGTTCGTCGAACCCTATAGAAGAGAACTTGGTTTAAACCTACTTACAAAATCGACCTTCCAGGAAAAGAAAGATTTGATCATGTTTTATATCGATGAACTTGACCGTGTAATTATCATACCTGAAAATTTTAGGAATATTGAACCAGTGCATTTTGAAACTGATGGACTATTATCTCCCATATGGTACGCAGGTCAATATGAATCAGATGATTCAGGAATTTCCGAGGTAAGGGCCCATTTTCTCTATTCATTACTTTTTATTGTGATACAGGATTGTTGTAATCTTTACAGCATTCCCTTTCTTGAGATTTGCAATGATCGTTTTTTTAATTTAGACACCATCGATCTTTATCCTACCAGAGAAAAAGAGGAAATGATGGGCTATGTTAAAACAATGAAAGAACAATCAGAATCTTTATTGCCTATTATAAAACCCGTTTTTACAAATGAATCAATACCTGTAATCTTTGAGATTCTCAGAGACTTTTTTTCACCAGGAGACCAGATCGAATTTTATTCGATGCTAAATAGTGGGGAGAATGCTCCTAAACCTTTATTATTCTTAGGTTCTGGCAACCGGCTGGCGGATGCATTCAAACAATTATACGATTGCGATATCATCAGAGGTTGCCAAAAGAAGGAGCTTGAATACTGGATGAGCATAAATTTTTACTACCGTTACCGGAAAAAAGTGAAAAAATACACCCTGGATTACCTGAGCGAAATCATGTCAACCAGAAAAGATATGTGCCAAAAGCCAATTCTGAACATCATACTCGAAAAAGCGACGGGAACCTATCTGATCAGTAAAATATAAAATCTTAACCGGGTTTTAACCATGTTGCTCCCAACCATATTGCAACCCTGCTAAAGGTTCATGTAGAATTGCAGCAAGTTTCAAATATAAAACTTGTAAGCAATGGAAATGACATTCGAAAAATTACCCCAAGCCGTAAACCAGTTATTCGATAAACTGGAAAACATCGAACGATTGTTACTGTCACAAAGTAACGATCCCCATGAAGCCGATAAACTGTTAACCATTCAGCAGGCCGCCGAAATACTCCACCTTTCGGTTCCTACAATCTATGGTTTAGTACAACGCGCTCAAGTTCCCGTTTGCAAGCGAGGAAAACGCTTGTATTTTTCAAAACAGGAGCTAACCTCCTGGATCATGTCCGGTCGAAAACAAACTATTTCAGAGATTAATGCCGAGGCACACTCGTACATGCACAAAAGCCGGAGGGGATAAAATGGAACCATTACGCGAACTTGATCGCTTTTATCTCTCCCAGGTGATTCTTCTGAAAAACGCCAAACAAATGTTTAGATTCCTGGTAAATCATGAATTACTTGATAAAGAAGGAACTCGCCGGTTTAAGGAAATTCTGAAGAAGGGGCATTATGACCTTTGGCGGAACTATTTGCATCTTACAAAATTACACAGGGAGGAGGGAAAATCTAAGATGTACTGCCGCCACGACCATGCTGAAATAAATTAGAGCAATAAATGCCATCCCTTGAACCATTTCACCAAAAACCAAACTTATTACACGATAAAAGCCCGCAGGAACGGGCTTTTTTCTTATTCGTTGAATTACAGTCTTAAAATCTTTCAAATGCAAATATATGAGCAATGATCCAAATTTATTGATACGCAAGAATCAATCACATCGGAAACAAAAACCGGAGGAGTTCCCCGCAAATACTGCCGATGCAGAACTTGAAGCTGGTATGAAGAGTATTCTCGTAAGAGAAGCCGAAAAGTACATCCGCGTTACCACCGACTATTATCGTTTGAGCCACATTCTGAATGCACATAAACAAAG
>JAPLDO010000184.1 GCA_026391715.1 Bacteroidota bacterium | reverse complement strand
TGCTCCCGCAATTTATTGACAAAGCCCTGCTGGTGTAAGATGGGCTTGGTGGTGGTGGCGCACAGTTACGCCATGCACTTTTCCCCGGACTGGTATTAATCTTTCTCCGGAATACCAAGATGGGGTTAGTGGGGTGGATACATTTAAACCCATTATTATAAATCCATAACACAGGTGTCACTTCTTCACCTTCAACAACTTTGAATTGGTCTATTTTCTCGCCCCATAAAGAAAAACACACCTTTTTGGGATATTCGGCTTGGGTTTCAAGAATATTATCTTGTTTTCGCCAAGTACTTCCGGATTTTGATTGTCCACTCTGTTCCGGTAATGTTTGAATTATTCGTCCTTTGAGTTCCACATTTCAAATTTTATATAGGTGGTCTTGTAGCTAATGCAACAGTCCTAAAAATGTGTGTCTGGTCGGTAAAAGTAAAACAAAAGTTCAACATATTGGAAGATAGCGTGAAACGATTCTTTATATAATTGTCTATGGAAATTTGTCCTGCCATAAAATTTTGAAACCATTTTGACTATTCCGGAGCAAAGTGTACCACCATTCCGGAGTAAAGTGTACCACCATTCCAGAGCAAAGCGTACCACTATTTCAACATTTTTCACAATTAACAGAGAATTTTACCGGGTTCGGAAACCTGACATTCCGACAGAAAGTTTAGCGCCCCCGTCGAAAAACTAATTTGTAAAGTATCAGAAACAACTAAAACAATGTTCATGGCAAAAAAGGTTTAAGAAATTCCATCGCCAACATATTTCGCCGATACTAATCCGCAGTTTGCCGGGCGTTATCCTGAAAAGATAGAATATCAAGGCGCCAACCCGCCGTTTCGATATATATTTGCTTCATCAACCTCAAACAACCAAAGAAAATGAAAACAACAAAAATCATCCTCGCAGCAATCCTCTCACTTCAAATAGGAAATTTATTTGCCGGCAATGAAAATATATGCGCTCCGGTAGCGGAAGTAAGTTCAACCATCAACACAATAACGCTCGTCCCAATAACTCCTGTCGAAGCAACCTTTGAAGACATTACAACGGAGATTACATTTTTTGGATTGTCGCCATTAACCCCAATTGTTGCATCGTTTGAGGATTTTTCAGTTGAAATGGTTTCAGCTATTGGACTTTCTCCAATAATGCCTTCGGAAGCCGATTTTACCGATTCAGTTTATCAGGTTTCAATAGATATAAATCAACTCTCGCCAGTTTCACACTATGAAGCAGACTTTGAGTAACTCTCTCAATATATTTTCCCCGAATACTTCTATCTGAAACCACCTAAAAAGGTGGTTTTTTTGTTGATAAGTCGCTACCTTTGTAAAATTGTTGTCTATGCAATCAGAACATACCAGCAAAATCGTAAGCCTAAAAACCGATGAGATTAGAGAAAGACACCACTCATCACCGCCAAAGAATCAGTATCTAATAACCATGCCTTTCTGTCCCTGTAATGTTAAAAAAAATTCTGCTTGCTCATTACAATTAGCTATAAACCATTGATAAAATAGCATAATGTCATTAATAATGCAGATTAAGTAAACAAGTGGATACTTATAAAAATTTTTATTATGGCTGATCGAAATAGTTACATGCTGAAAGGAAAGTTGGCATGCAAGGGTTACGACTGGTGGTGGCACTCCCTTCTGGCAGTGGATCCGGCAACAGGAGAAATTCATCCTTTTTACATAGAATATTATGTGATAAATCCTGGTCTCGCCCAGAGCGCTCCGGTTTTGGGACAGCTTCCTGACAACCGGAAAAACGGAATCAGACCCTGTTATGCCATGATTAAAGCTGGAAAATGGGGGAAGGAGAAGTCCCAACTGCATAATTTTTACAGTATTCAGGATTTCCGGGCATCTGCCACAGAGATGAATATTGCAATCGGGAGCAATACCGCCAATGAAAAAAGAATCAAGGGAAGCGTAAAGATAAGCAGGCAGGAGGCAACAGATCATCCCGAGTGGATGACGGATGCGGGTGAGATGTCATGGGATCTGGAAATACGAAAAAAAATACCTTACAGCGTGGGTTATGGCGCTTCGACACTGTTCAGAATGTTCCATGTGTTTGAGATGTACTGGCATGTGGGAGGATTGATAACAGAGTATGCCGGCTGGATTGATTATAACGGAAAACGCTATATGGTAAAGCCTGAGTTGGGATTGGGTTACCAGGATAAAAATTGGGGAAAAGATTATACCAATCCATGGATATGGCTTAATTGCAGCCGGTTTTTTAGTGATTCCGGGCAGCTTCTGTCTGATACTGCATTAACGCTGGGAGGGGGAAACCCAAAGGTATGGGGAATCTCTGTCGGAAAAAAGATACTCGTGGCTTTTTACTATGAAAACAAAATCTACGAGTTCAATTTCTCCAAAATATTTTTTCAGAACCAAAAGTGGAATTGCCGGATGGATGATAAATTCGTTTGGTGGGATGTTGAAGTAACGAACCGCAGATATAAACTTGAACTGGATTTCAAGTGCCCGGTTGATACGATGATTAAGGTGCAGTATGAAAACCCGATGGGAGAAAACAATCACAAAAATCTCTGGAACGGCGGTTTTGCATCAGGTACGATCCGATTATCCCGATTACAGTCAAAACAGAATCCGCTTATCGTTCAACTGCGCGGAGAATATGGCGGTTGCGAATTTGGAGAGTATTGAACCCCATCCTCAATCCCTCGTGAGGATTTTTGAATCAGTGAGACCTGATTGTGTCCGTAGGACATTTCAGTGGTTGAAAAAAACCTCATAAAAGCAAAAAACCTGGCAGGTTTGCTAAAACACTGCCAGGCTAA
>JAPLDO010000067.1 GCA_026391715.1 Bacteroidota bacterium | reverse complement strand
TTTTTAAAGTGTCAAAGTATTGAGCCTACTCCGTAAAGGAAGCAATTTGGACTAAAGTCCAGTAACTTTCTGTTTATCAATTGCCACTACCTTAAGGTAGTGGCAATTCAAGTTGCTGACATTCCGGGCTTTAGCCAAATTATTATTTTTCTAACTGCTTTTCGGAGTGGACTCAAGTATTCAATAAATCAAAGTTAATAGTCTCTCAAACAGCGCAGGGAGAAGCCGTACGCCTTGACGTTGCTATATACGCCGCTGCCCCCACCGTTGAAGACCAGGTTATAGCCGTCGGTCGAGCTGCCCTGCGTACTACTCCAGTAATAGCCGTCCGAGCCCCTGTTGTACAACGAGCCACTGCTGTAGTAGAGGTACCCGGCAGCGTGCAGTTTCAGTCCGGAACCCCAGGGGCCATTCCAGTTTATCCAGCCGCCGGTATTGTCAACGTTGTACCATTCGGTGTAAGTGGGTATTCGCCATGCGGCGCCAAGTTCAATGTTGCATGGGTCGTTGGCTATTATCCAGTCTGAGCTTTCGTTGATACTGGTAATCCAGGTTGTATTGGGTATTCTGTTTGTTCCATCATGTTTGTAACCCTGTTTGCGGTTAAATTGCCAGTACCAGCCTGCCGAAGGTTCAGTGGCGTCGCTTACAGCGGTTGCCTGATGATCGGAACCAAGGTTGCTGGTAATCCAACATTTTGAAGACTCGCCGGGAATGCCGTTAACAGTGCCATAAGTTGTTGTTTTGGTAACGGGGGCTACAACTCCGGCAACGTGGTTGATGGTAAGAGCGAAAATTCCGCAGCATGCCACCGTAGTTTGTGTTAAGGAAACCGGAGTGGAAAAACCGCACTCGTTGTAAGCCCACGCATATCGTGTATATGCTGTGCCGCATGTGAGGTTGGTTTCAGTTTTAGATGTTGAAGTTCCCATATTTGTCGCCAATGAATAATCGTTATTGGCGCTCCATTTGTACCCGGTTGCGCCTGACACAACATTCCAGTTCCAGACAATCTGATTTTCAGAAGGAACATGTACCCCGGCAACAGGTGGTGCAGGATTAACGCTGGTGGTTTGTGTTAACATCGTAGAAATTGAATTTCCACAAACAGTGTATGCCCATACAAATCGAGTATATGCGGTATTACAAATTAATCCTGTCTCCGTTTTTGATGTGTCTAACCCCGTATTAATAGCTGTGGCAAAGTTATCGGTGGCGCTCCATTTATACCCGGTAGCGCCTGAAACCGGATTCCAGTTCCAAACAATCTGGTTAATAGAAGGGATATGAACTCCCTCGGTGGGCGCAGGAGAAAAAGGTATCTGCGAGGTTGATTGTGATAGCATCAACTCCGAAGATTGGCCACATGCGTTATACGCCCAAACATATCGCATATAAGGCGTCTGGCAGGTTAAACCTGTTTCAGTATATGATGTTGAAATGCCAATGTCGTTGGCAGTAGTGAAATTATTGGTTGTATTCCATTTATAACCAATGGCTGTTTGAACGGCGTCCCAGTTCCATTTAATCTGAGTTACTTCAGGAATATGGATGCCCGCCATTGGGGTAACCGGTGTGCAAAGCCATAAAATATTTCGCCATTTGCCACCCTGCCAGCTTGATAGTAACCCAGAGCCATCGCTGTTACAATTTGTACAGAAAACCATTAGCCCTTCGGCCGGATTCGGGATGGCATTGCGCTCTGCGAAAGTCATCCGCGGCATTAGAAATCCTTTGTTGTTGAAATTTACATCAAGCCCTGCCGACGGGTCGGGTGGAATCCCGTTTGCATTAATTCCAACCTGACTGAAGGAGTAAAAAGTTGTGAAAGTTAAAATAAAACCCAGAAGGACAAAAAACCTGTAAAATCTTTTCATGCGAAAACATTTTATATTGTTGATAATGAATTCGCCATTAAAAATAAGAAAAATTCGGCAAATATTAGCAAAATCGTCCCTCGTCCCTCGTCCCTCGTCCCTCGTCCCTCGAATTTACTTATTATACCTCTTCCCAAACATCACGCTCACATACAGCGTCAAAAAGAAACTTTGACTCGGATTAAAAGCCATGATAGGAACCGGTATTGGGCTGTAATCAAACTGACCGCCAACTTCAAGCGCGCTGATTTGACTGTTTCTTACGCCAAACTCGAAATCAAGACCTGTTTTTATATACGCTCCGGGATGTAAACCAAGTTTGGAGAATCCTGCAAGAAAAGATCCCCTGCCAAAAATGTCGTACAACGAATGTTTATCAGGATCATATTGCTCCTCCCTGAATTCGTCGGGAAATCCATCAACTTTATAAATGATATAAAGATAAACCGGTTTAGTTACCGCCAGCGAAAAGCCACCGTAGTAAATCCAGCTCAACTGGACGCCGCCCCAGTAAGGTTTCCGGTTAAGTATCCGTTGCTGACCAACACCGCCGCGAAAGAACCAAACGTAGTTAAGTTTTCCATAAAAAAATGAGCGGGAGTCAGGATAAAATGGATTGATACTTCTAAACTCTTTTGATGATTTGTAGGTTGAAAACTCAACTTCCCACAAGTTTTGCCTTAACGCGGCGGCATTGTATCCTTTCCTGAATTTCAACCCCCAGCCGTTTGTTTGAAGTAAAGCGCCTACGCTCCATTGCTTTTCAAGTAAAAGGTTCTCCGGTAAGGTATCGGGAGGAGTTTGATATTGAGCTGTTGCCGACATGCCGCCAAACAAGCATATCACCAGAAAATAAAGATAAGCAGGAAGTTTCATTAAGAAGAATAGTCAGTCTTTGTCAAAGATAAAAAGAAATGGGAAGCCATTGCTTCCCATTTATAAGAGTTAAGAAGGAAAATTTCCTTAGCGTCGTTCAATTTGGTATCTTTGCTTTTCACCATACGCCGCACAATGCTGGTTAGAGGTGCAAGATGATACGATCCCTAAAAAAACGGTGGCTAATATCACAAAAAGAATTTTTTTCATAGCGCTATATTCTGATTTTCGTTGAATTAGAAATGCAAAGGTACGGTTTCATTAATATATGAACAAACAAAATAAATATTTATTGCATTTAGTTATTTATGTCATACCGTTCATAATCACATGGAAAAGTTAGACCCGGTTATTGAAGAAAGTTGGAAAGAGGTTTTAAAGGATGAATTCAGCCAGAGTTATTTCCATGATTTAAAGTCTTTTCTTGTTCAGGAGAAAGCAAAATACCGGATTTTTCCACCAGGAAATCTCATTTTCAATGCCTTCAATCTTACTCCCTTCGGAAAGGTCAAAGTGGTTATTCTTGGTCAGGATCCTTATCACGGCATTAACCAGGCTCATGGATTATGTTTTTCGGTTCAGGAAAGCGTTCCAAAACCTCCATCTCTCATCAATATTTTCAAAGAACTGGAAACTGATTGCGGCATTCCTTCTCCATCGCATGGAAACCTCGCCAAATGGGCTTTACAAGGCGTTCTGCTGATTAACGCAACTCTTACCGTTAGAGAAAATCAGGCTGGTTCACATCAGAATCATGGGTGGGAAAAGTTTACCGATAAAGCTATCAGCGAACTTTCGTTACAGCGAAAAGGAATCGTGTTTGTGCTTTGGGGAAATTTTGCCATTGCCAAACGTTCATTGATTGACGAGTCCAAACACCTGATTCTTACTGCCGCTCATCCTTCGCCTCTATCGGCGCATCGCGGTTTTTTTGGTTGCCGCCATTTTTCGCAGATCAATACTTTCTTAAATAAAAACGGCATTCAGGAAATAGATTGGAGAATTGAGTAAATTATGGTCGGCAAGGTGATTAAGTCTGCTTCAGGAATTTTACCATTGAGAGATCAGAGCTTGATAATAATCCATCTCAGGTTGTTGTTTTTTCTGGGAATGGTCTTTTTAATCGGCTCCTGTAAAAAAGACCAACCTTCTGAAACGCCCTTCAAACCTACTCCTTATATTATCGAAATTCCAAGGCATTTCCCAACTTTACTGAACATCCCTAACGACAATCCAATGACTGTTGAAGGAGTAACTCTCGGTCGCTATCTGTTTTATGATGGCCGCATTTCGGGACGCACTGAATCCGACTCCCTGATGAGTTGTTCAACCTGTCACCTTCAGAATCATAGTTTCGAATGCGGTATAGATCATCCGGTTTTTAAAGATGGTCATCCTCATGGACTTACCGGAATTCAGACTCCACATTCCATGATGCCTATGATCAATCTGGTTTGGGCTGAGAATGGTTATTTGTGGAATGGCAAAGTGTCGGCATTGAACCCATCGCCGGCAATGCGTAATCTTGAGGATATAACCTGGATGGCTATTGTGGCGCCGCATGAAATGTATGGCGATACAAGTCGGGTAGCCGCGCTATTTCAAACGCTCAAAGGCTACCCCGAATTGTTTGGCAAGGCATTCGGTTCCGACCGCATAACGGTAAAAAATATGGGAAGAGCTATTGCCCAGTTTGTCAGAACCCTGATTTCAGCCGGCTCCAAATTTGACCGGTTTCTTCGTGGCGAGGCTCAGCTTTCTTCCTCCGAACGCAATGGTTACGCGCTTTTTATGACCGAACAGGGCGGCGATTGTTTCCATTGTCACGGCGGCGATGGAAATCCGTTGTTTACTACAAATCTTTTTTACAACAACGGAAAAGACTCATTATTCACCGACACCGGCGACCGGTTTTTGGCGACCGGCAACGAGATGGATATTGGCGCCTATAAGGCTCCGACTTTACGTAATCTTGTTTTTACCGCTCCTTACATGCACGATGGGAGGTTTAAAACAATTGATGAAGTCCTCAGCTTTTACAATTCAAACCTGGTGTGGTCTCCTTCAATCAGCCCATTGATGCACCACATCGTTACAAATGGAATCAAACTTACGCCTTCGCAACTTGTCAATCTCAAAGCGTTTTTGTTGACATTCACCGATAGCTCATTCATCTCAAACCCGGCTTTTTCAATGCCGGTAAAATTTCCTGACGCCGACTAAACCAATTGTTTATGATTGTTTTTCCAAACTGTAAGATCAACCTCGGATTAAATGTTGTGGCAAAACGGTCAGATGGGTATCACGATCTGGAAACCGTTTTTTATCCTTTACCGTTACATGATGTTCTTGAAATTGTTCCTGCTTCGGACCTTTCAGTTTCGTTTCAGTCCACAGGATTACCTATTCCGGGCGATCCGGGAGAAAACTTATGTTTGAAAGCCTTTCGGTTGATGGAAAATGAATTTCATATTCCACCGGTGAAAATACATCTTCACAAAATAATTCCGATGGGCGCGGGGCTGGGCGGTGGATCTTCCGATGGAACATTTACCCTCAAACTGCTGAATGACTTGTTTTCACTGGGATTGGATGATGAACGACTGTATGATTTCGCTCGTCAACTGGGAAGCGATTGCTCGTTTTTTATAACCAATCGTCCTGTATTTGCATCCGGCAAAGGCGATAGGTTTTTACCGGTAAATATTGATTTGTCGGGATGCCGGATAGTTCTCGTTGTTCCTTCTTTTCATGTAAATACAGCCAGCGCGTTTGCGGGAATTACACCTGCCGTTCCTGTCAGATCGGTTAGAAATATTTCTGAAGTTCCGGTGGAGGAATGGAGGGATTTTCTCATCAACGATTTTGAAAAATCTGTTTTTGAAATATTTCCCGGAATCGGGGAGATTAAAAAACGGCTTTACGATTCCGGAGCGGTTTATGCCTCCATGACAGGAAGCGGTTCTGCCGTTTTCGGACTTTTTAGCGCCGATAGTGAAATATGCGATGAATATCCCGGTTGCGCTGTGTGGCAAATTCCAGGTTCCAGGTTTCAGGTTCCAATGTCTATTCCTCCAGTAGTAACAGCTTAATTTTCGATTCATCCACCTGGTTCAGCAGGCTGGCTTCCAGGTTTTCGGAAGAGCCGAATTGTCTCATGATTTTATCCTTGGCAATGATAGTTGGTCCGTTTGTTATTGTTGACCTGAAAGACGAAAACCTGTAGCTTCCCGGATGATCGGTAACGCCATGCCGCCAGGGATTCTGGTTAACATAACGGATCATCTCCCTGAAATTGGGGAGTGACCGTATCTCGATTCGTTTCAGCTTGAATTTGAAAATCCTGCCTTCCTTGCCGTTATGCCGGTTATAGCCGCTGGTATAGCTGTTGAAAAGGATAGCGAAAGGTTTAAACAAACTGCCTTCGGCGTCATCTTTGATTCGGATGAGCAGGTGCAGGTGATCGTGCAGCAGACAATAGGCATAAGTCTCCGCGATGGGCGCAATATGCGACTTGTAAAGTTTCATAAAGAAACGGAATGCCTCCTCATTTTCAAACAGCGGATCGCCATTTTTTGCCCGGTTGTATATGTGGTAATATTTGCCCGGTTCTAGTAATGTGAATTTCATAAGCAGTTTTTGCTGCTTAATCGGAATAGAAGAAAAAAGTGAAGCGGTTGTTAATAACTTTCTTTATTTAAGAAACAATTTGGACTAAAGTCCAGTAACTATCTGGTTATCAATTGCCACGACCTTAAGGTCGTGGCAATTCAAGTTGCTGGTATACTGGGCTTTAGCCAAATTTTGATTTTTTATAACCACTTTTCGGAGTGGGCTCAATTAATGAATAATTCTGCGGTCATCTGCCTGTTTTTCTATTTACTCTGCGAGAATCTTTACTGAGAATTTCACGGATATACCCCGCCGTTAAACCGTCGGAATGAGCGGCGATTTCCTCCGGCGTTCCCTGAGCTACAATCAGCCCGCCGCGGTCGCCGCCCTCAGGTCCCATATCTATTATATGATCGGCTACCTTTATCACCTCCATGTTGTGCTCAATTACAAGTACGGTGTTTCCTTTAGCCACAAGCTTGTTGAGAACGCATAAAAGAACTTTGACGTCTTCAAAATGTAGTCCGGTAGTAGGTTCATCGAGGATATAGATAGTATTTCCGGTATCGTTTTTAGATAGTTCTGTGGCGAGTTTAACGCGCTGCGCCTCTCCTCCCGAAAGCGTTGTTGATTGCTGACCCAAAGTAATATATCCGAGTCCAACCTCATTCAGAGTATTGATTTTATGGATAATGAAGGGGATGTTTTCGAAAAATTCCACAGCCTGCTCGATGGTCATGTTCAGAATATCGTTAATAGACTTTCCTTTATACCTCACTTCGAGGGTTTCGCGGTTATATCGGCGACCGTGGCAGGTTTCGCAGGGTACATAAACATCTGGCAGAAAGTTCATCTCAATAACCCGCAAACCGGCGCCTTTGCAGGTTTCACACCTTCCTCCCTTTACGTTGAATGAAAACCGTCCGGGCAGATAGCCTCTTATTTTTGATTCGGGCAACTCTGTAAACAACTTTCTGATATCATCGAAAACCTTGGTATATGTAGCGGGATTCGATCTCGGCGTGCGTCCGATGGGCGACTGGTCAATCTCAATTACTTTATCAACATGTTTAATGCCTTCTATCGCTTTGTAAGGCAATGGTTTTTTGTCTGATCTGAAAAAGTGTTGGTTAAGGATTGGATACAACGTTTCGTTGATCAGCGATGATTTTCCGCTTCCTGATAAACCTGTGACACAGATCAATTTTCCGAGAGGAATAATCAGGTCGACATTTTTTAGATTATTACCTGAAGCTCCTTTCAGGATAACCGTTTTGCCATTCCCTTTTCTGCGTTCCTCAGGGATGTTTATTTTACGGCGTCCGCTTAAATAATGACCTGTGAGACTGTCGCTATTTTTGATCTCTTCAGGTTTGCCCTGCGCTACAATCCGACCGCCATGAATGCCCGCGCCCGGACCAATATCAACAACCCAATCGGCTGCCATGATGGTCTCCTGGTCGTGTTCCACAACGATAACCGAATTTCCGGCGTCGCGCAAACTTTGCAGAGCATGAATCAACCGCATGTTGTCATGCTGATGAAGTCCGATGCTTGGTTCATCGAGAATATAAAGCACGCCAACCAGTTGCGAACCAATTTGGGTGGCAAGCCTTATACGCTGGCTTTCGCCGCCTGAAAGGCTACGCGCTGTTCGATTCAGAGTAAGGTAGCCGAGACCTACGTCGAGCAGAAACCTTATCCGGTTTTTTATCTCCCTTATGATTTCATAAGAGATTGTGCGCTTGCGTTCATCCTGCTGCTCTTCGAGTTCTACAAACCAGTTGGACAGGAAAACAAGATCGGTATCGGCAAGTTCTGCAATATTTTTTCCGCCCAGCCTGAAATGAAGCGACTCCTTTTTCAACCGGGCGCCATGACATTCGGGACAAATCATTTTATTCATGAAGTTATTGACCCATTTCATGATGCCTGCTGGCGCCGAGTCGGCTTGCTGGGAGTTGATAAAACTAACAATCCCTTCAAAATTGAGTGCATAACCTGACGATACTCCGAGATATTCATTCCTGACGCGGAAAACCTCGTCGGAACCATTCAATATAACATGGATGGCATTTTCGGGAATAGCTTCGATAGGCGTGTTAAGATCGAAGCCGTATTTTTCGCCAATGGCTTCGATCTGCCTGAAAATCCAGGTGTTTTTATATTCGCCGATTGGAATAATGCCCCCTTTTCTGATGCTTTTCGACCTGTCGGGGATGATTTTATTGATGTCTATCTCCGAGATGGAACCAAGTCCGTTACATTCAGGGCAGGCGCCATAAGGAGAATTGAACGAAAAGGCATTTGGTTCGGGTTCGCTGTAGGATATGCCGGAAGTTGGGCACATAAGCAGGCGACTGAAATGGCGCGTAATACCGGATTCCTCATCAAGCGCCATGATTACATCTTTGCCGTGGCGCATTGCCAGACTTACTGAGCCTGACAACCGGGTTCGCGATTCAGCTTTGACCGATATTTTATCAATCACTATTTCAACGTCATGAATCTTATAACGGTCAAGTTGCAACCCATGAAATATCTCTTTTACTTCACCGTCAACCCGCACTTTAATAAATCCCTGTTTACGTATTTGTTCGAACAATTCGCGGTAATGCCCCTTCCTTCCTTTCACTACCGGCGCAAGTAACAGGATATCCTTGTCGTTGAACTGGGAAAGGATAAGGTCAACGATTTGCTGTTCGTTGTATCTTATCATCTTTTCGCCGGTCATGTATGAATAGGCGTCGGCCGTGCGGGCGAAAAGAAGACGCATGAAGTCATAGATTTCGGTGATAGTGCCAACGGTTGACCTGGGATTGCGGTTAGTTGATTTCTGTTCGATTGAAATGACAGGACTCAATCCGTTGATTTTGTCAACATCGGGGCGTTCAAGGTTACCGATAAACTGCCGGGCATAAGCCGAAAAGGTTTCCATATAGCGGCGCTGACCTTCGGCATAAATTGTATCAAAAGCGAGAGAAGATTTTCCGCTTCCGCTCAAACCGGTAAACACCACCAGTTTATGCCGCGGAATAGTGACGTCAATATTTTTAAGGTTATGAACCCTCGCCCCGAAAACTTCCAGATTATCTTCCACAGTAGATCAGAAACGAAGCATTGTTAGTGTAATTCATTAATTTTCAAGGTATCGTGGAAGAAAGTTTCAGAATTATCATCATGAATAATTTGCTTTCTTACAAGCAGCGCTCCATCTGCGGGAATATTAAAGATGTAAGTTTTTCCAGGTTTATTGGGCAGGGAGTAGTTGCGTATCCAGGGATTAAGCTCGCGGAGAATGCGGTAATTGATGGCGAGTTTCTTTGCAAAAGCAGGAAGACTTGGGATGAAACTATCCACAGAAATGGTTTTCACAGGAATTTGCTGATAGAAATCCTGTTGGCGAAGGTAAAATCCATAACGCACCGGATTGTTATAAACCTCTTTGATGGCAATTATCCGAAAAACGTACCGCGAGGTTTCGTCATTCAGGTAGAGATCATAATAATTGCTGACTTTCTGGTTTTCGACAGCATTCTCAAGTCCGTCAGAACCGCGGTTGTACGAAGCGGCAACAAGCGTCCAGTTTCCGAATTTTTTAAACGACGCCTTGAAATAACTGCAGGCGGCTTGTGTGGCTTTTTCGATATTATACCGCTCATCAACATTATCGTTGATCTCAAGTCCGTACTGGATGCCGGTTGATTTCAGGAATTGCCAGTATCCTTCGGCTTTTGCAGGCGAAACAACATTGTTCAGATTACTTTCAGCCACGGCGAGGAACTTGAAATCGTCGGGAATTCCGTTTTTTTTCAGGATCGGCTCTATCACCGGGAACCAGCGGTTTGCGCGTTTAAACATCAGGATTGACGAGGAATGCATAAAAGCGCTTGCCATTATTTCCCTGACAAACGCTTCGCGGACATAGTAAAGATCAAGCGGTACTTTTTCACCCGCAAAGTCAGCGGCGGCTGGTATTGGCGGTGAAAAAATTTTAGTATTCCGGCTAAAGAGACTGGAATAAATATCATTCAGGTTGTTTTTTTCCACCACGGCGCAAACTGTTAGCGCCGCTAAAGCTATCAAGCCCAAAATCAGAAATAAATACTTTTGGATTCTAATCATTTCTTTTTCTTCAGAAGGGAGTTCTAAAACCACTGAAACCAGGAGAAACCTTGTCTTTGTCTGAAATCACAGGATCCGCGATTCCCCAGTCAATATTGAGTTGGGGGTCGTTCCACCGAACGCTGCCTTCACTGGCTTTGTTGTAGCCGTTAGTGCATTTATAGAAGAAAATTGTATCATCTTCGAGGGTTGCGAAACCGTGGGCAAAGCCGGGTGGAATCCAGTACATCCATTTGTTCTGTCCGGAAAGTACTATTGATTCCCATTTTCCGTAGGTGGATGAACTCTTGCGGATATCCACAGCCACATCGAGTACCGAGCCTCGCATGACGCGCACAAGCTTTCCCTGCGCAAAAGGCGGCGCCTGAAAATGTAGCCCTCGAAGAACCCCTTTTTTCGATTTGGATTCATTATCCTGAAGAAATTTCAGATCGAGCCCCGCTTTCAGAAACTTTTCATGGTTAAAAGACTCAAAAAAATATCCGCGCTCATCCTCGAAAACATCTGGTTTAATGATGAGCAATCCCTCCAAAGGAGTAGTAATGATTTCCATATATCAATATTTTTTTATTTCATTATTTCGCCGTTTTCGCTACCTTACAAATGCACACATTCACCATACGCCTGCGCTACAGCTTCCATAATCGCTTCGCTCATGGTAGGGTGGGGGTGGACTGCTTCGATGATTTCCCTTCCGGTGGTTTCAAGTTTTCGCGCAACAACCACTCCGGCGATCATTTCGGTTACATTGTCGCCGATAAAATGAGCGCCAAGCCACTCGCCATACTTTGCATCGAAAATCACCTTTATAAATCCCTCGCGGGCGCCGGCGGCTGTAGCCTTTCCGGAGGCGGTGAATGGGAACTTACCAACAAGGATTTCGTAACCGGCTTCGCGCGCAGCTTTTTCAGTCATGCCAACTGAAGCGATTTCGGGATGTGTGTAGGTACATCCGGGGATATTACCATAATCGAGCGGTTCAACATGTTTTCCTGCGATCTTTTCCACGCAGATAATTCCTTCATGAGAGGCGACATGAGCGAGAGCAGGTCCTTTGACGATATCGCCGATGGCGTAATATCCCTCGATATTGGTTTTATAGAAATCGTCAACCAGCACTTTTCCGCGTTCCGCGGAGATACCTGTTTCCTCAAGTCCGATACCTTCGATGTTTGTGGTAACGCCAACAGCCGACAGCACGATAGCGCAATCAATGGTTTCATCTCCCTTTTTGGTTTTAATCGCTACCTTGCATCCATCTCCGGAAGTATCCACAGATTCTACTGAAACACCCGTCATCACTTTCATTCCCGATTTTTTAAACGATCGTTCAAGCGCTTTCGATACCTCCTCGTCCTCAACCGGCACAATGTTTGGCAAAACCTCGACAAGGGTTACTTTTGTTCCGATTGTATGATAAAACCAGGCAAATTCGGAGCCGATAGCGCCTGAACCAACAACCACCATCGAGGCTGGTTGCGTAGGCAGAGTCATTGCTTCGCGGTATCCGATGATCTTTTTTCCATCCTGTTTCAGGTTTGGCAGTTCCCGCGACCGGGCGCCGGTTGCGATTATGATATGGTTTGCAGTGTAATCGGTTTTAATTCCGGCTTCATCGGTAACCTCGACGATTTTTCCAGGTTTTACCTTACCAAAACCTTTGATGTGTTCAACCTTGTTTTTTTTCAGAAGGAACTGGATTCCCTTGCTCATCTGATCGGCAACATCGCGGCTGCGTTTGATGATTGCAGGGAAATCGGCTTTTGGTTCGCCGGCAATTATTCCATAATCTGAGGCATGATGCAGATATTCAAAAACAGCGGCGCTTTTCAGCAACGCTTTAGTGGGAATGCAGCCCCAGTTGAGACAGATTCCGCCAGGTTCGGCGCATTCAACAACGCCTACATTAAAACCAAGCTGAGCGGCTCTGATGGCAGCTACATATCCGCCCGGACCGCTGCCAATGACAATGATATCGTAGTTCATAAATTTCGGGTTTTGGAAGGGGCAAAGATAGTAAAATCCGGTATGAATCACGAAAAAGACGAGGGACGAAGGACGAGGGACGAGGGACGAGGGATTAGTTTTAAAAACTATTTTTTCTTTCTGCGGAGGTTATGACCGGAAACCATGACGATTCCCTGGCTTATGAGAAAAGAGGCGGCGATAATTCCTGTAAACCATGCGAGGTAACCGAACAATCCTTGTGTGTGGTATAGGTTAGTTGCCAGGTTTCCGATGATTATCCACTGGATCACATAAACGAGGGTGACATGCCTGCCGCTCCATTTCAGCAATCTGAAAAACAGGCGATAGCCATAGTTTTTTTCAATATTTCGAATTAATATGAGGTAGGCAGCCAGAAAAAGGATGACCCATCCATAAAACAGAAATCCATGGTGGTAATAACCGTTTGCTCCGTTCAAAGTATGGGTTATTGCAGAAGCCCAGGAAAATGTAACTATCAAACCAATCCAAATCGGGATTGTATAAAACTGGAGTTGCATCGGATCAACTTTATCGGCTAATACAGGATTGCGAAGAAAAAGCCGGAACGAGAAACCGGTAAGGATATAGGAAATCCAGGGGAAAAGCGGAAAGTATGACCATTCGCGGGTTCCGGCGATGAAAGCATAAAGATATGCGCCGGGAGAATTTTCTGAACCCGTGTCCGTCATCAGCGGGCTTATTGCCGCAATGAGTAAGGCAGCGAGAAGATACAGCCAGGCATTAGTTCCAAAGAGTTTTCGAAGCAGACCGATTACGATGAGGCTAATACCGGCAAGCGGCAGAATATCCACGCCAAATACAAAGCTCCACGGATCGAGATCAACTGTTCCTGAAACAATCCGGATAAGCAGGTTAGCAGAGCGGAGTACATTCAGCAAAATGCCGCCTGCAAAAAGGTAAACGCCTCTTTTCAGGTAGTAGGCGAGAGGCTTGGTTCCGAAGGCAAGAAAATACCCCATTACTGCGAGGAAAACCGGCGCGCATGCCGGTCCGCCCAAAAACATTGACACTCGTCCCACAACTGATCCGTAAACCTCTTCCGAAGCAAACTGCTCCATGATATGTACCTGAATCATAAAAAACACTGCCAATCCTTTAAGAAGATCGGCAGCGTTGTTGCGACTTGATCCAGCGGGTGTGTTAATGCCCTGACTAAGTGGCGTCACCGTCGGGGTGGAATGACTATTCATGGATCACCCTGCCGGCGCTGATAATTTCTGATCCGGATTTCACCTGGTAAATATAAATCCCGCGAGGAAGATCTTCAGTTTGAACCAAAACGTTGTCGAAAGCGCCGTCAACCGTATAAGTTTTCACCGGTTTGCCAGAACTATTTAAAAGCAGAACCTGAGCTGTATTTACGCCATCGGGTAAAGTATAGGGAATCGTTACTGAAGCCTTTGCTGGATTAGGAAAAGGAAAACGTTTGGAAATAGCAGGTTCAGGCGCAATTCCACCGGTTGGCAAACTCCCCGGCAACGAATAAATCTGCGTGTTTACCGTAGAGGGTGACGCCGAATAATTATAAATATATGCGAAAAATTTAGTTCCGTTTGAGGGGGTTGACTTCAGATCCAAATATCCGGCGCCGGGCATGGAAAGAATTTCAAACCCGGATTCATTAATCACTTTAGAATAATAAGTATAGTAATAGTAAGTAGTATCGTAAGAATAGTAAGTGTATGCCAGTTCAACTTTGCTATCTGTGTTAAACAAGGTTTCTGAAACGTATTTAATGTCGTATAAATACATATTTGAAGGAATACTCAGCGAAATGGTTTTCCAGAGAGAATGGTCCAGGTTGTAAAGATTACACTGGTTATTTGTTACATCCATCATATAATACTTGTATCCTGAGAGGGATAACTCAGTAAGTGAAGTGGAAGCCGGATAGGTGTGTTCGAGCATGATTTGCGACCTGGAGGTCATCATCAGAATTAGCAAAGCCGATAAAAGAATAATTCGTTTCATGATTTTTTTAGTTTAACGCCGGCAAAAGTAATCCGAATATGTTATTGGATGTGTATGAAATTTTTGTAAAATGTTATAAGTTCTTTCAGTAAACATAGCTACAGGTTCAAGGTTCAAGGTTCAAAGTTGAACCCACTCCGAAAAGTCAAAAAAACAAATAAACTGCTATTTGTCATATCAGCATAATACCGTAATTAACAGAGCCAGGACATATTAGCACAAGCTCCCCCTTCCCTTTATGGGGAAGGGGGTTGGGGGGATGGGGTCTTTTTGGGGAAGGGGGTTGGGGGGAGGGGGTCTTTTAGGGGAAGGGGGTTGGGGGGATG
>JAPLDO010000015.1 GCA_026391715.1 Bacteroidota bacterium | reverse complement strand
TACCCTAAATCAACATTGGACAATTCAGTCCATCCCGTATTAAGTTGATTCGTGTCAAAGGCAGCAGCAGCCATATTTGATTTCCGCCAGAGATTATTTTTCTGTGGAAAATATAAGGTATTGTTGTCATTTGGATCCAGGGCATAATTTGTATAAAAGATAAAATTGCTGTCATAGAAAAAAGTTGGTCGCTGCCAATACAGGTTTTTTATATTGTACAAACTGTCAACCTGGAAGGAGAAGATATTCCCGTCGTAAACAGATCCAATCAGATAATTTTTATGATCTGCAACAACAGAGGTGAGTCCATCCCCGCCACAAACCGGATTCCATCCTGAAAGCGGAAAAATATGTTTATCAGTGATATAAATCGCGTTATCCTGAATTCCCGCCACAGCAAATTCATCATGAGAGGACGCATGATCCATCCCGGACCAATAGACCTGGCTGTTTTTTATTCCCTGGGAAAATAGATCCCACAAAACATGTCCTCTTAAACAATCGGTGGTCTTATAAATCCCCCCGTCACAGGCTGCGAACATGATATTATGATTAAACCGTGAGGTTAAAAGAAAATGCTGGTCAGGATGGAGGTTTGTATCCGCAAGGTCATAAGGATATCCTCCCAGGCAGTGCGTGAAAGTGGAATCTGCAAAACCGGTTGTATTCCTGTAGAGGTTGGTTCCGCCGATAAAAACTGCATCCGGATTATCCGGATGAACCATTAAGGTAAATGCATATCCTCCGATTGAATTGAATGCCCCGTGGATCGTGTCAAGAAAAGCGCTTAAAATGTTTCCCCTGCCTTTACCCGGTAAATTGATGGTCCGGTTTTCCCATGATCCCTTTCCGCTTTTTTTATTGTTCGTATATTTCCAAAAGGTATGCTGGGATGCCGAAAAACCAAAGGTTGGATCCGTATCCTGGATCGGAGTCTCAGTGAAGACATAGACAATATCCGGATCAGATGGCGCGATGGCAAGTTTGATTCGCCTGTAATCATCCGGGAAATCCGCAGGAGTAATATTTTGCCACTGAATTCCGTCGGCGCTGGTCCAAATTCCGCCGATGGGACATGGATTTCCTGGATAATCAGGGCAGTAAGTACTCAAACCGGCGTACAACCTGCCTTGCGGATTAATCACTACCTCCGTAGAAAAGGGCTTGTAAATCAGATCTCCCAACACAAGCGCCCAATGGTCTCCACCATCAGCCGACCGCATAATTCCACCGTAACCAGCCACATATAGTTCATCTTCGGCATGGTTTGAAGTATCAATAGCCATACCCCAGACACCCTGGAAAACTTCAGACAAAGCCCCCGGCGAATTTGTTTTTGTGGAAGGAATCTGGTTCCATGTCCTGCCTCCATCCACAGATTTAAAAATGCCGTCGCCTAACCCGACAGTACGGGCAATAATATTCAATCTCCTGTCGGTGGTGCTTAGCAATTCTCCAGGCCCGTAGTACCAGATATTTCGTTTTCCCTGACGTTCATCCTGTAGAATACAGGTTGCACTCGGGATATCCGAAGGCGCGGTGGTCTTGTACCAATCCTCACCTGCATTTTCAGTGCGCCAGATCCCCCCTGAAGCTGCGGCAGCCAGCATGATGTTCTCATTTTCAACATCCATGGCAACCGATAGAATTCTGCCGGTGAAATTACCGGGCCCGCTGGAAACCCAGCTCTGGGATTTAGTCAATTCATGCTTTCGGGGAAGCGCGGAGGCAAAACCCAACTCTTTTCCGCGGATGGACGCCGGTATCAGGTTGGTTTTCGGATCCCGTGTTTTCATGAACTCCCAGAGGGCAGGATAGAAAACGAGTTCCTCTCTGCCAGTTTCTTTGTGATTATTTATTTCCCGATGGAAAGATTTAGGCTTCCGGGAAGAACCAGGTTTTAAAACAAAAATAATTCCCAGGGAAATTCCAGCGCTCAATAAAATAATCATCGTTAAAAACATCCTTTCTTTTGTCAGAAAATTGCTTCTTTTTGCCAGGATCAGCATAATCAGTTTTTTCATTTGGCTATGTATTGATTCATATTTTAGCGGAAAATGTTTATCAAATCCCATCGGATTTTATCACTTTTCTGACAACCGTTTCAATGCCGTCGGTTAGCGCCAGAAAGTAAACTCCGGAAGAAAGTCCCTCGAAGGAGAAGGATAAAACAGGATCCCCGGCTGATAGGGATTGTGCCGGAAATGCTTTTGCGGGTTTACCCTCCGCCGTGTACACTTTTGCGTTAAGATGTATTGATTTCACTGTGTGAATTTTCAGCGATGCGACATTCCTGACCGGGTTCGGAAAGACATTTCCTGCATTAAAAGAACCGGATTCCGCAGTTTCCCTGATTCCCGCCGAAGGATCAAAGTACGCGCTGTAAACGCCGTTTCCATGTGTGCCAATGGCAATAAAACCATCGGTTTGCCGGGCGTCAATATCATCAACAATTACATTCCCCAGGGTGGTTGCGCCCTCTTTCACCCACACAGTTGAATCGCCCTTGAGTTCACGGGTTGAAAACAGTCCGCAGGAAGTGCCGGCAAAGATGATTTTCTTTCCCTGGAAAAACAGTTTTTTTGTGCAGCGGATAGAAGGACCGGATCCGGAACCATCAGGGTTTTCTTCAAGATTGCCACCTACTGAAGTCCAGGTCGAACCTCCGTTCTCGGAATGAAAAAGGCTTTGGACGCCGTAATTGGAGAAAGTCACCATGACGCGATCGGCATTGTCGGGGTCAATATCAATGTAAGCAACAAAAGCATTGACAGGGAAAGATGCGCCGGTTATTTCAACGGGCGTGGGATTGCCAGTATTTGCATTGTCGAGACGGAAAACCTTGCCGAGATTGGTGCCATAATAGATCCTGTTGGGAGGAAATACGGAAATGCTCAAAGAACTGATCTCTGAAGCAGCGCCCACATCCACATTGCTCAGGTGGCTCCAGCCAACATTCCGGAGACTTGAATCGTAAGCGGCAGCCTTCAGGTTATCCTTGCGCCAGATGCTCGTTACAGTAGGAAGATAAAAGATTTGGTTGGTAACCGGGTCAAGCGCCATATTCTGATAAAACGGGAAAAGGGCATTGCTTCCCATCACCGGGTCATAATATTTGAGAAGCGTATCGGGAAGTTGTGGGAAAATATCTTTTGTGTGCATGTTGTTATCAAACCGCGAAGTCCAGATATTTCCGCTGTAGGCAGAGATTACACAATATTCCCAATTGTGCGCTATACATGTCGCGAAGCCATCATAACAAATGTCTATATTAAACCAAAACTCCAGAGGATTATCTGTAATCGTGTAATACCAGTTGTTATCCTGCAATCCCCCAAGTATCCAGTCATCGCCCATTGAGCCATGATCTATGGCTATGCTGTAAAACTGGGTCGTTGTCAGCATCTTGTTCCTTCTCTCCCATGTAAAATGGCTGCTGTCGGCCATGCAATCGTGTGTGATGCAGATTCCTCCATCGTTTGCGGCAAACATGGTTGATGGATCGTCGTTTAGAAAAGTTATTCCATGTTGGTCCGGGTGCAGTTGATGAATCGAGTCCATGTCATACGGGTACCCGCCAACGTAGGTGGTCATCAGGCTGTCGGCAAAACCGTTGTTTGACCGGTACATGTTCATTCCTCCGAGGAAAACCACATTTTCATCATCCGGTTTTACGCCCAGTCCAACACAGTAACCGCCATAGACCACCAGCGCAAAGGGAAAATCATTTATATCCCCGTCGCCCCTACCCGGCATGCCAGAAGTTCGGTTTTCCCAAATAGCAGAATTGGCTGCGGGGTTCCAGGTCATTTTCCAGAATGTGTTCACAGAATTGGTGTAACCGTTAAACGGATTGAGGTTTGGCGATTGGGATTCTGTAAATACATACATTACCTTTTCATTGGAAGGCGCAAGCGCAAGTTTTGTAACGCGGTTATCTGCCGGGAAGCCGGAAGGCGTTATTTTAGTCCAGTTTAATCCGTCTGTGGATCTCCATATTCCGGCTTTTCCCGGAGGTTCTACCGAAAAGCCGAAACTGCTCAGGGCAGCGTATAAAACGCCGTCGGAACTGATGGCAAGGTCGCTGCAGAAGGATTTGTTCACCAGGTCGCCCAATGTTACATGCCAACTTACGCCGCCATCTTCCGAGCGCATGATGGCGCCATAGCAAGCCGCATAAACGATGTCTTTATCCGTTCTCACCGGATCGGTCACAATCCGCCAGACCCCCTGGAAAATCTCCAGCAGGTTAGCCGGGGATGATACCTGGGTGGAAGGCAAAGGTTGCCAGGAGGCTCCGTTGTCGGTTGATTTATAGATTCCATTGCCAATTCCAACGGTTCTTGCATTTGTGGAGATATTCCTGTCGGTGGTACTGAGCATCTCGCCTGTGCCGTAATACCAGATGTTGTGTTTCCCTGGTCTTCTGTCCTGCACAAGACAAGTTGCGCTTTGTTCCGCATCCGGCGAGGTGGTTTTATGCCAGATTTTACCCCCGATATTCGATTCCCACATTCCTCCTGATGCGCTGCCCGCCAGAATGTGGTTATCATTATCAACATCAACTGCAATGCAAAGCATTCGTCCGCCGATGTTTGCAGGTCCCCGCCAGTTCCATGACTGTCCGGCGCCTTTTGAATGCGCCGGCAACTTTGCGGCAAATGCAAGTTCGCGGGAGCGAATTCCCGGCGGAATCATCCCGGTTTTCGGGTTCTTTAGTTTCATGAATTGGTAACCGGACTGCATGGTTAAAAAGCCATTTTTAGCCATTTTTTGCTGCTCCTTTTGAGCAAAAGTTCCAGTTTTAATTTTAACCGGCGAAAATGAATCCTGAGAAAACAAGCAGCAGATTGCTACCGCGAGGAATCCCGAAATAAACAAGGGGAGATAAATTTTTTTCATACGTCAGGTTTTTCTAATAATTAATTTTTTTTAGAAGGTTATAAAGCTATAAAAAAAAACTTGAAATCCAGAATATATTTTACAGCTTAACTACTACGGTTTTAAATCCAGACTCTGCCGGATCTTCCAGACTCTGACAGGTCTGACCGCTGCACTAAACCTTACAGCGTATGAAAAACCTGTCAGTGTTTAAAACAAAAACCAAATACAAAACTGTGATGAATACACATTACGTAAACAACCGGATATTCAAAAAACAAATATCCCGGAGATTTAGAGTCATACATTTCCGAAAAAGTTTATACCTTTACTTACAAATCTAAATACTTATGAAAACAAGAAAACTTTATTTCGCACTCATCGCAGTCGTAGCAGCATTTATGTTAACCTCGTGCGGTTCTTCCGTAACCCTGTCGAGTTGGAAAAACCCGGCGGTAAACACTCAAATTTCAAAGGTTGTGGTTATGCCGTTATTCGAAAAACTCGAATATATGAAACCGTTTGAGCAGTCAATGGATCTGTGGTTCAACAACAAAGGACTTAAAGCCATCGGATCGCTTGATTTTCTCAATCCCAATATAAAGTACCCGATAGACGTCATCAAGCACAAATGCGACAGTCTCGGCGCCGACGCCATACTTGTTTTCATTTACAAAGGAACCGATAAATCGGAGAACTATATTCCTCCCACTACTTACGCAACCGGCGGCTGGGGCGGATATTGGGGCGGCGGTTACTGGGGAGGCGGCTACTGGGGAGGCGGCGGCTTTGATGGCGGCTATTATGGCGGCGCTGTAACAACGGGAGGTTACTGGACAACTACCTCAACCGTGAATCTTCAGGCTAAACTTTACACCAAAGCTACCAAGGACGCTGTTTGGACTGCCGAAATTGCTGTGACCGACCCCAACTACGTGGATCAGTCGGCAGTAGCAATTGCGCAGCAGATTTATGCCGACTGGCAAAAAAATAATCTTCTGAAATTTCCGAAACAATAGCAGCCCTCCAGATCAACATTACATTTTTGACTTTACGCAGTTGAAAACAGACGGAGTATGGTTTTCGATTTTCTTAAAGATATTCGAAGGCGCGACCATAAACCCCGTTTTGGTGGTCTTGACATACTGAAGTATATCGGACCGGGGCTGCTTGTCACGGTTGGGTTCATTGATCCTGGTAATTGGGCGTCGAATATTGCGGCAGGCTCCCAATTCGGATATGAACTGCTCTGGGTAGTAACCTTGTCAACTATTTTGCTGATAATCCTCCAGCACAATGTGGCGCATCTTGGCATAGCTACAGGTCTTTGCCTTTCCGAAGCGGCAACCATGCATACTCCCACATGGGTATCGCGAACTGTGCTGATATCGGCAATGGGCGCGTCCATTTCAACTTCGCTGGCTGAAATACTGGGTTCTGCCGTTGCGCTCGATATGCTTTTTGATATTCCGATTCCGGCTGGCTCCATCATGGCTTTCATTTTTGTGATCACCATGCTTTTTACCAATTCTTACCAGAAGATTGAGAAATTTATCATCGCGTTTGTCTCCATCATCGGACTCTCCTTTTTATATGAACTAACGCTGATTGATATTAACTGGGCGCAAGCTGGCATAGGGTGGGTAAAACCTTCCTTTCCGCAAGGATCAATGATCATCGTGATGAGTGTGTTGGGAGCGGTAGTGATGCCTCATAACCTTTTTCTCCATTCCGAAATTATTCAAAGCCGGCAATGGAATCTGGAGGACGAAAAGGTGATCAGGCGGCAACTGGATTATGAGCTTTTCGATACACTTTTTTCGATGGTGATTGGATGGGCAATTAACAGCGCCATCATCCTGCTTGCAGTTTCTTCGTTTTTTATAAACCACCTCCCGGTAAATGAATTGCAGCAGGCCGGAACCATTTTGAAACCCCTGCTTGGGAACAATGCCGCAGTAGTTTTTGGGGTTGCTTTGTTGTTTGCGGGCGTTGCATCAACCATTACTTCCGGTATGGCGGGCGGCAGTATTTTCGCCGGTTTATTTGGCGAGCCTTTCGATATTCATGACAGTCACTCACGGCTGGGAGTTGTAATTTCGCTGTTTATTGCCCTGCTGATCATCTTTATAATCAGCAATCCTTATCATGGGCTAATCATCTCTCAAATGGTTTTGAGTATCCAATTGCCTTTCACAATATTTTTGCAGATTTACCTTACTTCGTCGGTAAAGGTTATGGGAAAATATGTGAATAAGCCAAGGACAAAAGTTGCGTTGCTCATTGTCGGACTGATTGTAGCCTTTCTCAATTTTAAGTTGCTTTTCAGTTTTTTTTGAAAAATAATTTGGCTAAAGCCGGGGTTGTTTCCGGCATTTGGAAACCTCCAGCTAAAGCTGGAGGCAATTCAGAAAGCTGGAGGCAATTCAGAAGGCTGGAGGCAATTCAAGGAAGAATAAAAAAACCCCATGCTTCGGCATGGGGTTCTGTGTATTTAACCCCATGCCGAAGCATAGGGTTCTGTGAAATCGGGTTACCTTGTTTTAACAAGTTTAAAAGTTTCGACATATTCTTCGGCGACTACTTTTACAAAATAGAGTCCATGCGGAAGATCTGAGATGTGGAATTCGCGCTTCTTCTCTCCTATCAGTTCTCCGCTTATTAATTTCTCTCCACGCATTCCATAAATTTCAACATCAACTTTTCCGTAGATTTTTCCACTCTTTTGTTCAAGTGTGAAGTTTCCGGTTGTTGGGTTAGGATAGATTGTGAAGAAAGTTTGTCCCAAGTTGACAGAAAGCGTATCTTCTCCTTCTGTTACAACTTTTGGAATCGAAGCGGGAGGTTGTCCGCAGTATTGGTTGTTATTTGTTATATAACCATGCATATAGCCGCCTGGAAGAACGGTTGTTCCCGGCAGATACAGTATTTTCTGCCCGGCAATCATGGTAGCGCTGCCGCCGGAAAGAACCGTGAATGTGGTTCCGCTACCGGCAACTGTGATAGTCTGGAGAGCGTTGTAGCAAATTGTCTGACCGTTAACGATGTTTCCTGTAACCGATATTGTTGATGGAATGCCCATCACCTCCATAGTAACAATATTAGATGTTGCGGGATTGCCCGAAACGCAAGTTATATCGGAAGTAAGCACACAGCTTACCTGATCGGCATTAACAGGAACGTAGGTAAAGGTAGAAAGATTCGATCCGGCATTTAAGCCATTCACCTTCCATTGGTAAGTTGGCGCCATGCCTCCATTGACATGAGTCGCCGTGAATGTCACCGCAACGCCTGTAGGCGCGGGGTTAGCGCTTGCTGCAATAGCAACGCTTACAGGCAACTGCGGTTCTATGTGAATCTCAACACAATTAAACATCCAGTTGGTGCAATGAGTAGTTGAATTCTCTGCCATAACGGAATATTTTCCTGCCGTAATTTGCGGTGGAAATGAAATCTGTCCTCCGGTTCCCGGAATTCCAGTATGAACAAGAGTTAATTCGATCCATAATGAATAGTTAACGCCAACCTGTGAGCCAGTTATGTTTACCAGTACGCCAGGTCCGCCGGGACAATAAAATCCACCTCCCGTAACAGGAAATACCCAGGGTAATGCATTTACTGTGACTGTTACCGGTTTTATGTCAAAACAGCCAGCCGTAGTAGAAGCCTTAATATAATATGTACCTGCTCCGGCTAAGGTATAATTTGTCATTGGAATAGTGGCGGCAACATCCAGCCAGTAGCTTAGCGTCGCTCCTTCGAGGCTGCTGCCTGCTGTAATGTTGGCAGCAGTAAGATCAACCTTATCCGGTACACAAACCGCATCCGGGTTAGTGATGACAAGACCCGGCTTAGGATTCACAGTTACAATTACATTATGTGTATTCGCACATCCTGTGGCGGCGATGGTCTCCACGAGAGTATAGGTGGTAGTTACCAATGGGCTGACCAAGGGATTAGAGAGAGTTGAGGTAAACCCGGCAGGCGTCGATGTCCAACTGAAAGAGCTGCCTGGAACAGTTGTCGCGCCAATTGCAAAACCTGATCCGGCACATATTATGCCTGCGGTTCCGGCATTTGCCGCCGGTATTGGATTAACAGTGACAGTAACGGGCTTGATGTCGAAACATCCCGCAACCGGTGTCGTACCTTTAATATAATAGGTTCCAGCAGTGGCTGATGTTGGCGTGGAATAGGCGATTGTGGCTGCTGCATCTGTCCAGTAGGTGAAAATTAACCCGGCAGTTGATCCTGAAGTAACTGCTGCGGCAGTCAGATCAACTGTGTTGGGTGAGCAGGCTGCCTGTGGATGTGTAACTACGACAGGTATCGGATACATTGTGATAATTGCCGAACCGGTCATTGTATTTGAACAAAGCGTGGTTGTATTATGCGCCGAAACGGTATAGGTTCCTGCGGTCTGTATGCCAAAGCTGATGGCGTTTCCGGTTCCGGCAACAATTACGCCGCCTGGGTTCAGAGTATATGATACACCTGTTTGCGAACCGGAAAGACCAACAGCAACGCCGGCGCTTCCTGCACAATAGCTTCCGCTTCCGGTTACGTTAAATGCCGTTGGAAGCTGGTTAACTGTAACAATAGCTGACCCGGTCATGCTGGACAGGCAATTGGTAGTTGTATTTAAGGCGGTAACTGTATAGGTTCCGGCTGTATGGAAGCCAAAATTAATGGCGGTACCGGTTCCAATAACTTCATTACCTCCCGGGATAAGAGTATAGCGAATTCCCGCCTGCGAACCTGACAGACCTACAACAACGCCTGAACCTCCTGCACAATAACTTCCGGTTCCGGTGACAACATATAGCGCCGGCAATGGATTCATCGTAAGTACCATCATGTCGCTAATAATGCCGCAACCGCTTTCGCCTATCGCCGTCAGTGTAAGCTGAACTTGTCCGGCAGCAAAATCCGATGGACTTGGGTTGTATACGGGATTAAGAATATTGGCGGCAAGCGGAGTGAAAGTTCCGGTTCCTCCGGTAGTCCACAGAACTGAAACCTGGTGTAATGCCGTTCCGTTCAATTGGTATGTTCCCGAGGAGGCGCAAATTGACGCATCGGCGCCTGCATTTACAATCGGGGCTTTTTTGATGGTCAGAATCATTGCATCACTGGCGGTAGCGCATACGCCATTGCCGGTTGTTGTCAGAGTCAGAGTTATTGCTCCTGCCACGGTATCTGCGGCGCTTGCGATATAGAATGGATTTAGCGAGGTGGCATTTGGTAAGAAAGTACCTGATCCGGTGGTTGTCCAAACCAGACTTGTATAGTTTGTGGCTTGCGCTCCGATTAGTTCGTAGGTTGTTCCAGCGCAAATTGTTACATCGGGACCTGCATTGGCGGTTGCTCCCATCAGGATCGTCAGTACCATCATGTCGCTTACATTTCCGCAGGTTCCGTTGCCAATTGCAGTCAGAGTAATCTGTACCTGACCGGTTGCATTATCGGAGACGCTTGGATTGTAAGTTGCGGCAAGAGTTGTGGCATTCGGCGTAAATGTACCGGTTCCACTGGTTGTCCAATGTACTGAAGAATAATTGGCAGCAGAACCAAGTAATGTATAGTGTCCGGTTGTGGCGCAAATCGAGACGTCGGCGCCGGCATTGGCAGTTGGCGCATTTATAATGGTGAGCGTCATAACATCGCTTACGTACGAACATGTGCCTAATCCCGTAGCAGTGAGCGTAAGTACAACATTTCCAGTTTCTCCGGCGCCTGGCGTATAGGTAGGATTCAGCGCGTGGATATTGCTGAAGCTGCCTGTTCCTCCACTCCATGTAATACCCGAATAATTAGTGGCAGTAGCTCCGGTGAGTATAAATGGGCTGCCTGCGCAGGTTGAAACATCAGGACCTGCATTGGCAGTTGCCATGTTCCAGAGCGTTAGAACCATCATATCGCTGACCATTCCGCAAATTCCTGTTCCATAAGCAGTAAGTGTAAGATTGACCTGACCTGTGGCGAAATCCGCAGAGCTTGGAATATAAACTGCATTCAGGATGTTGGCGGCGGTGGGAGTAAAAGTTCCGGTTCCGCTGGTAGTCCAATGGATCGAAGAATAATTTGTAGCTGAACCGCTCAAAGTATAGGATCCGGCGGAGCTGCAAATTGCAGAATTTGCGCCTGCAACAACCGTTGGGGCTAAATTGACAGTCAACGTAATCTGATCGGTTACTACGGGACAAGTCGTTCCGCCCATTGGAGTTACAGTTAATGTCAATGTCACCGTTCCGGAAAATCCTGTCAGCGGAGTATAGGTTGGCGTTAATGTGGTAGCGTTTGCCAATGTTCCGGTTCCAGGAGCGTCTATTGTCCAAAGAACACTCGAATAATGGGTAGCTCTTGCGTCCAGAATCTGGTAGGAATTACCATTACAAAGCCTGGCGTCTTTGCCTGCATACGCAGTTGCAGCCTGCCAGATTGTAAGTACCATGTAATCGTTCACCGGTTGACAACCGGGATTTCCCGAAGCCGTTAAAGTTAACTGTACCTGAACGTCGGTAATATCTGCCGGACTTGGCGTGTAAATTGGATTCAGAATGTTGGCATTGCTAAATGTACCGGTACCGCTTGTAGTCCAATGGACGGAAGTTGAATTGGAAGAACTTCCTGACAGTGTATATGATCCTGCGGAATTACATATTGCCGCATCCACTCCTGCATTTACGGTAATTGGTCCTATAGGTTGCGTGATTGTCACATTTGCGCTGGCGGTGCATCCGTTGGCGTCGAAAATGGTTATTTGATAATTTCCGGCAGAAAGTCCCGTAGCAACTGTTCCTGATGATCCGTTACTCCAATTAATAATAAACGGTTGTGTTCCCCCTGAAACTGTAACGGTAGCTATGCCGTCATTACCGCCATAACATGTAACATTTTGATTAACCGTAACATTAGCTGACAACAGTGAAGATTGTGTGATGGAAACATTTGCCGTTGCTGTGCAAGCGTGTTGATCGGTAACGGTGACAGTATAGGTTCCCGAAGCCAGTCCGGTAGCCGTCGCCGTGGTCTGGAGGTTGCTCCATAAGTAGGTATAACCTGTCGTTCCGCCGGTTGCATTCACGGTGGCAGTTCCATTGGATAAACCATTACAGGTTGCATTGGTCGAACCCGTGATCTGGGCTATCAAAAGCTCAGGCTGGGCGATCGTTGCCAAAGCTACCGCCTTACATCCGGCGCTTGCTGATCCTGTGCCCGTTACCGTTACAGCGTATTGTCCTGCTGCAAGTCCGGTGGCCTGGGCTGTTGTTTGACTGTTGCTCCATAAGTATGTATATGTTCCCGCTCCGCCGTATCCTGTGACTGTCGCAGTTCCGTCAGAAAGACCGCTACAGCTTACATTGCCGCTCGCTGTTATGGCAGCTGATACTCCCGTTGGATCGGTCAGTAGTACGGTTGCTTCTTTGGTGCATCCGTTGGCGTCTGTTACAACAACCTGATAAGTTCCGGCTGTCAATCCGGTCGCAGTGGCTGTGGTTTGACCATTGGTCCAGAGATAGGTGTATGCGCCCGTTCCGCCAGTCGCCGTTACTGTTGCGCTGCCTGTGGAGTTTCCTTCACAACCTGGATTGGTGGATGCTGTAATGCTCGCCGATACCGCCGTTGCCGGTTCTGTGATAGTAGCG
>JAPLDO010000157.1 GCA_026391715.1 Bacteroidota bacterium | reverse complement strand
TTACGATACAATTCATACCTAAGTATTCTCAATGATCGCTAAACAACTTATCTCCGTAGATGTTCCGCTGCTGAAATTATCCGACAGCGTCTCTTTCGCCGTTAACAGGATGGACGAAAGCAGGTTAAATCATCTGCCGGTAGTTGATGAGGGAGATTTTATTGGTGTGTTATCCGAACAGGATTGCGCTACGGTTTACGATCCTGAACTTTCCGTATTGGCGTCTAACCTTATCCTGTCTGATGTATCTGTTACTGAAAATGATCATATTTATGAAGTTGTCAAAAGTATGACAGCCATGAATATGACCATGCTGCCGGTAGTAAACAACCAGAAGCATTTTATGGGAGCTATTGCAGCTTCCGGGTTGTTGCCTCACCTCGCCAATATGATTGCCGTAAATAATCCCGGAGGTATTATCGTATTGGAAATCAATGAAAATGATTATAATCTGACAGAAATAGCTCATATCATCGAATCGAATGACGCCAGAATTTTGAGTCTTTCCCTTACTTCATTCCCCAACTCAACCAGGCTCGATATCACGATTAAAGTGAACCGGATTGAAATCGGTCCAATACTTCAAACTTTTTTCAGATTTAATTATCTTATAAAAAATTCATGGTCAAAGGAAGATGCTTACCATGAAGGACTGCATGATCGGTTTGACGCCCTGATGAATTACCTTAATATTTGATAAATGATTTGCCCGCTGATTATCAGATTCCTTATCAGGGTTTCTATGATTATCATTTCCATTGGGTTGGGTTTTACTTCCATTTTTGCCGGAAACCAGGTTGCCTATCAGGAAAGAGATTCGATAAATGAATTTCTGATTGTGAGAGATGTGATTATTTCCGGAAACAAAATCACCAGGAATAAGATCATTCAACGGGAGCTGATTTTTCGGGAACATGATACTTTGCCTGCGTCGGATTTAAAATCCATGCTAGCAGAAAGTCAAAGGAATGTGTTCAATACAAACCTTTTCAATTTTGTAACGGTGGACGCCATTTATCAACCAGGAACCCGGTTGATTGATATTTCGGTAAAGGTGGTCGAAAGATGGTATATCTGGCCTATCCCATTTTTAGAAATTGCCGACCGCAATTTTAATGTCTGGCTGGAATCCCGCGATTTATCACGACTAACTTATGGTATTGATTTTACATTCAATAATTTAAGAGGTCGCAACGAAACATTGAAAATCCTCACTCATCTTGGTTATAACCAACTGTATGGATTTACATATAAAGCCCCGTTTATCAACCGCCAACAAACTCTTGGTATAAAATTCGGATTTGATCTTGAATTGAATCATGAAGTCGCTGCCTTTACAAGAAACAACAAACCTGTTTTCATCAACGATAATCAGGATTACCTGCAACGCGAATGGGTTGCTTTTGCTGATCTGCTTATCCGTCGCGACTTTTATAATACCCATACCATTAGTCTTGAATACAGCCAATATCAATTCAGCGAACAGATTGACTCCATTCCCGGTTTTTTATATTCCTCGTCGGCTCCGCAGAAATTTTTCAGCCTGACGTGGTTTTTTAAAAATGACCGTCGCGATGTTCAGTTTTATCCATTGAACGGTTATTACCTCGATTTTGAGGTCAGGCATACTATACCTTATGCAGTTGCCCGAAACAGCTATTTTAAAGGCAACCTTCGCATTTACCAACAACTTCGCAACCGCTGGTTTTTCGCGGCAGGGATTTCCGGAAAATTAACGTTTGCGAAACAGCAACCCTATTTTCTGCAACGCGGGTTGGGGTACGGTCGCGATTTTATCCGCGGCTATGAATACTACGTTGTTGACGGTCAGCATTATACACTGTTGAAAAGCAACCTTAAGTTTGCCTTGGTTCCACCGCGGATTGAGCGCTTAGGGTTTTTACGAACCATGAAATTCAACACAATTCCCTGGGCTCTTTACCTGAATGCTTTTACCGATGCAGGTTTTGTTTATAAATACAGAGAATCGGAAGATGTTGGCTACTCAACCGGAAACACTCTCGAAAACCAATTTCTGATTGGTTTTGGAATAGGATTGGACTTAACCACCTACTACGATATTGTGATCCGGCTTGAAAGCGCCATCAACGGACTTGGCGAGCCAGGCGTTTATCTTCATTTTATGGCGCCGATTTAGGACTCAATCCCACAGAATGGATTTGAAAAAATGACGTATCTTTGCCGCCTTATTTCCGGAAGTTAAAATAATGATGAAAATTGCCCTGTTTGGGAAGAATATTTCTGAAAACACTTTCCCATATATTCAGGAACTTATTGAGACTTTGCATTCCCTGCAAAGCATGATTTTTATCCATCATTCTTTTTATGAAAAACTGGAGAACTGCATCACATTCCCAACAGATATAAAGTTATTTTCAACCCAGGCTGAAATTGAACATCAGGTTGATTTTTTATTTTCGATTGGAGGCGACGGCACTTTTCTCGATTCTGTTGGTTTGGTTGGAAATTCAGGGATTCCGGTTGCCGGGATAAATATTGGGCGCCTGGGTTTTTTATCGGGCATTTCAAAGGATAACATCGTTCCGGCATTGAAAGCGGTGCAGCAGGGCGATTTTCAATTGGAAAAACGGTCGTTGCTTTTACTCGATTCGCCTCAAAATTTGTTTGCTCCTGTAAATTACGCATTGAATGAGATAACCGTTTACAAACAGAATGTGATGTCAATGCTGACTATAAAAACCTGGATCAATGGACATTTTCTCAATGCTTACTGGGCTGATGGCTTAATTATAGCAACGCCGACCGGATCAACAGCATATTCGCTGAGTTGCACCGGTCCTATTCTTACCCCCGACTCTGAGAACTTTCTGATTACCCCAATTTCAAGTCACAATTTGACTGTAAGACCTATTGTAGTGAGAGATGACAGCATCATCCGCATTGCAGTTGGAGCCAAAAGCGACCATTTTCTGGTAAGTCTCGATTCTCGCATTGAATCAGCAGATCAGACTACAGAACTGCATATTCGGAAGGCTCCCTTTCAAATTAATCTTCTGATACTCAAAGATAAAAACTTCTTTCAAACCATCCGGGAAAAACTCAACTGGGGATTGGATAACCGGAATTGATTTCATGGATGTTATAATCGGAAAAGTTATCCAATAAATAAGCCAATTGAACGTTATAGAAATTGTTGAAAAGTCAAAAAAAATTATTTTCGTCACCGATGTTCAGTTCTGCATCAAAGCCTGCAATCCTGACAATTCTCTTTCTTTCGCTTTTTCATCCCGCAATTTCACAGGATCTTGAAATCGGGCTGACAGTGGGAGGAAGTTATTATCTTGGCGACCTGAATCCGGGAAAACACTTCATGAACACACAGTTAGCTTTTGGTCTGGTTGCCCGATATAATCTCGATACCCGCTGGAGCGTGAAACTCAGCGCTATTCGCGGCATCCTCAAGGGTGATGCTGAATCAAGCGCTTTTCTGCCCGATCGGGGGTTGTCGTTTTCCAGCTCGGTGACAGATATTTCAGGAGTAGTTGAATTTAATTTTCTTCCATATTTTACCGGAAGTTACAAGAGCAGTATATCGCCGTATATATATACCGGCATATCGTTTTTCTTTTTTGATCCCCAGGCGAATGGCGTTTCGCTTCGTTCTCTCGGCACTGAAGGACAAAACATTGGGTATCAAGGCAGAAGTCAATATAAAACTATGGGGGTGTCAATCCCTTTCGGGGTGGGAGGCAAGTTTAGCCTGACAAGCCGTCTCGGAATTCAGGTGTACTGGGAAATGCACAAAACTTTCACCGATTATATTGATGATGTAAGTACAACATATTATCTTATCAGCCGGGATATTAATAAAAATGACGTTGCATCGGTGATGTCAGATCCAACATTAAATCATAACCCCGGGATGCAGCGTGGAAATTCAGCAACCAATGATTGGTTTGCCTTTTTTGGCGTCTCGATTACATATAAATTCAACCTGATTTCGAGTAAAAAATGCCGTGATCTGACTCATTAGATTCCGGTTAAGAAGTATGAACGATTTAAAGGCTCAGATAGATTTAAAGAAATTGCCGGTTCACGTTGCCGTTATCATGGATGGAAACGGAAGGTGGGCTAAAAAGCGTGGTTTTGTGCGCACTCTGGGTCACGAAAAAGGCGTTGACGCCGTGAGAAACACCGTTGAGGCAGCGGCAGAGCTCGGAATCGGATATCTTACTTTGTATGCATTTTCCACCGAAAACTGGAACCGTCCAAAATACGAAATTGACGCTTTGATGAGGATTCTGGTAACTTCACTTCGGAAAGAGATGAAAACCCTGATGAAAAACAACATCAGGCTGAATGCCATTGGGGATCTGAATAGTTTGCCGCCGAAAAGTCGTCGCGAGCTTTCAAAGTCAATTGAAGAAACTTCAAATAATGCCGGACTTTTACTAACTCTGGCGCTGAGTTACAGCTCCCGCTGGGAAATTGTTGAAGCGGTTCGCGCCATTGCCCGCAAAATTGAAACGCGGGAATTAGCTCCGAATGATATTGATATTCCAATATTTACTGCTCATCTTGCCACTCATTCAATACCCGATCCTGAACTGGTTATAAGAACCAGCGGAGAATACAGAATCAGTAACTTTTTACTTTGGCAAATTGCCTACGCCGAATTATATTTCACAAATACTTTGTGGCCCGATTTTAATAAAGAGGAGCTCTACCGGGCTATTGTTGATTATCAGCAACGGGAACGCCGATTTGGATTAACCAGTGAACAGATTAATGAATTTGATGGAAAATTTCGAAAATAAAGCTGATGAAACTTCGCAACCTGTTGATATTATTTCTTTTTCTGATTGTAAGCCAATCTTTGACGGCGCAGGTAAGCGTAGGTGATACCTATTCTGTTGACTACAATGTTCCCAAAGATTATTACCTGGGCGGAATTACAGTTAGCGGGGTTAAATATCTGGATGGCAATGTACTCATCATGCTTTCGGGGTTGACAGTTGGCGACCAGTTGAAAATTCCTGGTGATAAAATTTCCGCAGCAGTCAGGAAACTTTGGGAACAAGGTTTGTTCGAAGATATTCAGGTTTCTGTTATCAAAGTTGTTGATAATCAGATTTTTTTAGACTTCAAACTCAGAGAACGCCCCAGACTTTCAAAATTTCAGTTCAATGGGATCAAGAAATCTGATGCCGACGACCTCCGTCAGAAAATCAGATTAGTAAAAGGCGATTATGTGACTGATAACCTGATGATAAAGACCCGGAACATCATTCAGAAATTTTACAACGACAAAGGGTTTCTCAATGCTGAAGTTGATATAATTCCAAAAAAGGATAGCGCTACTGCCAACGATGTTACGCTGTATATCAACATTGATAAAAATGAAAAGGTGAAGGTTTACTCCATAGCCATTCATGGCAACAGGAACCTGAGTTCGGAAATGATTTTATCATCTTTTAAAAAGACAAAGGAAAAGAGCGTTTTCAATCCGATGAACGACTTTGACAAAGTTGTGGTTAACAGCGCGAAGGAAGCGGCAACAGTTGATTTCGTTGATATCGGAAACGTATTGTCGGATCATGTGAGCGATAATATCCGGATCAGGATATTCAAGTCGTCTAAATTTATTGATGAAGATTATCAGGCTGACAAGCAACTTCTTATTGAAAAATACAATTCACTGGGTTATCGTGACGCGCGAATCTTAAGGGATTCAATTTCAAAAAACATTGACAACACCATCAATTTAGACATCTGGGTTGATGAAGGTCTCAAATATTTCATCAGGAACATCGCATGGATTGGGAATACAAAGTATTCATCAAAATTTCTGGACAGGATACTGAAGGTTGCCAAAGGCGATGTTTATGATCGCGCTGCATTAGACAAGGCGCTTACCTACAATCCTGATGGCGCCGATATCAGGTCTTTATATATGGATGATGGATATCTATTTTTTGATGTGGTTCCAGTGGAAACAAGGGTTGAAGGGGATTCAATAGATTTGGAAATCAGAATGCATGAAGGTAAGCAGGCAACCGTAAATAAGGTGACTATAAAGGGGAATACCAAAACCAATGACCATGTTGCTTTGAGGGAAGTTCATACCCGTCCGGGGCAATTATTCAGCCGCGACCGCCTGATCAGATCGCAACGACAATTGGCGCAGTTGAAATATTTTGACGCCGAGAAACTCACTCCGAATGTAAATCCAAATCCTGAGGATGGCACGGTTGATATCGGTTATGAAGTTACTGAAACTTCCGCCGATCAGGTTGAACTTTCCGGCGGATGGGGTTATGGCAGAATTATTGGCACTGTTGGTTTATCCTTCAATAATTTTTCATTGCGAAATATCACCAATCTTAAAGCCTGGAGACCTATCCCGGCTGGAGATGGTCAGAAATTAAGTCTTCGGTTTCAGACTTACGGACAAGGATATTTCAGTTATAGCTTTTCTTTTACCGAACCCTGGCTTGGCGGGCGCAGACCGCTTGCTCTAAGTCTTTCATATTTCCATTCAAAATATACCAATGGATTGGCAAGCAACGATCCGGGTTATGCCTACTTTAAAATTGACGGAATTACAGTTGGGCTTGGAACTCAACTCCGCTGGCCCGATGATTATTTTTCGCTATACCACACCTTTAGCTATAACCGGTATAACACCTACAACTATGCGTCAATTTTTTCTTTCGGCGGTGGAAATGGCACTTATAACTCATTCAGTTACTCAGTTACTCTTGCCCGTAATTCAGTTGACGCGCCAATTTTTGCAAGAAACGGTTCGGAGTTTTCTTTAAATCTTGAGTTAACTCCACCCTATTCGCTTTTCAGGGGCAATGTTGATTACAGCACAATGCAGCCAAGCGAAAGATATAAGTGGGTTGAATATTACAAGATAAAATTTAAAGGCGCGTGGTATATAAATATGGTTGAAAAACTTGTGATGACTCCCCGCGTCCAACTGGGTTTCCTTGGCGCGTATAACAGTAGTCTGGGAGTGACCCCATTCGAACGATTCTATCTCGGCGGCGATGGACTTTCGGGATATAATAACATGGACGGACGCGAACTGATTGGGATGCGCGGATACATCAATAATTCACTAACCCCCGGTTATCCCACTACTTTTGGAGGGACGGTATATACGAAATATACTCTTGAATTGAGATACCCTATTTCATTGAATCCAAGCGCTACCATTTACGGACTTGGTTTTGTTGAGGCAGGAAACGATTGGTTAAAATGGAACAGTTTCAATCCATTTAATGTATATCGGTCTATTGGTTTTGGTGTGAGGGTGTTTCTTCCAATGTTCGGATTACTGGGACTTGATTGGGGATATGGCCTCGACCAGGTTCCCAACGTGCCGGGAGCTGCCGGAGGACAGTTCCATTTTTCGATTAATTCATCCTTAGATTAAAAAAGCGAAATGGTGAAAATTCTTAAAAACGAGGAAAAATGAAAAAACTGATTTTTACGTTTATGGCGCTGATGATTTCGGTGGTCATGATGCAGGCACAGAAATTTGCTTATGTTGATACACAGTATATTCTGGATAACATACCTGAATTTGCCGAAGCGCAGGCTCAGCTTGATGAGTTGTCGGTACAGTGGCAAAAAGAGATTGAGGGAAAATTTGCCGAAGTAGATAAAATGTATAAAGATTATCAGACACAGTCTGTTCTTTTACCCGACGATCTGAAAAAGAAGAAGGAGCAGGAAATAGTGGATAAGGAAAAGGATGCCAAAAACCTTCAGCGAACCCGTTTCGGCAAAGAGGGCGACCTTTTTAAAAAGCGCCAGGAACTTGTTAAGCCTATCCAGGAAAAAATCTATAACGCAATTCAGGATCTCGCTAATTCTAACAATTACGCGGTTGTTTTTGACAAAGGCGGTAGTTTAACCATGATGTACTCGAATCCCAAGTATGATATCAGCGACGAAGTACTCGATAATCTTGGCGCCAACATGGGTTCGAGGAAAGGTAAGGGTAAAGGCAGCGAAAGTTCTACTACCGCTCCCAAATCGGGAGGAGCGGCAGCCGGAGGCTCTGACACGAGAGAACCAAAGAAATAAAAAAAAATTCTTACTTTTGCAACGCATTTTTGTAGTATAAACCATATAAATATTGAAAATGAGAAAGTTAGTTAGATTGTTTGCCATTATTACCCTGTTAGCCGGTTGCTCTTTTGCATCTCAGGCACAAAATCCGGTCAAAATCGGATACATTGATTTTAATACCCTTCTTGCCGCAATGCCAGGCATTGATTCGGTAAAGATTAAACTGCAGAGTTATCAGAAAGCCCTCACCGATCAAATGGACGCTATGAAAGCTGAGTTTGAAAACAAGTATCAGGATTATCAGTCCCAGTCATCAAGTATGTCGGATTTGATCAAACAGACCAAAGAAAAGGAATTGACCGATCTACAGGGTCGTATTGATGCTTTCCAGCAAAAAGCCAGCTCTGATTTACAGACCAAGCAACAGGAACTGGTAGCGCCTTTTATTTCAAAAGCCAAAGCAGCCATCAATGAAGTAGCCAAGGAAAGCAAATATACATTTGTTTTAAATGCTATTGAAGATGTAGTACTTTACAAAAATGAGGCAGAAGATTTGATGCCAGTCATTAAGAAAAAACTTGGAATTCAATAGTTTTCTGAACGTACAAAGGAAAGCCGGTGTTTAGATACCGGCTTTTTTTTATGTCCGTTTGTAACATAATAAATTTTACTATTTTTGACGAAACTCAAACTGAAACGCGCTATGAAAAGAAATTTGAACCGCCGCGATTTTATCAGAACCGTTGCTGTTGCAGGCGCAGGCTTTGCTATTGGCGATGATATTCTTGCCGCTGAAAATTACGGCAGCCCTTCATTCCTGTACCAGCCAATCCCCACCGCTGCTCCTTTGAATAAAGTGCGAATAGGATTCGTTGGCGTTGGAGGGATGGGGATGGCGCATGTGGAAAACCTCCTGAAGATTGATGGAGCGCAAATAGTCGCTGTTTGCGATATTGTGGAAAGTCGGGTAAAGGAAGCCCAGGATATGGTTGAAAAAGCTGGTTTCAATCGCCCCGAAGGTTATTCGAAAAATGAATTTGACTGGCAGCGATTATGCGCCGCCAATGACATTGACCTGATTTATACGGCAACTCCCTGGCAATGGCACGTTCCGATATGTCTCGCTGCAATGAACAACGGGAAACATGCCGCTACTGAAGTGCCTGCAGCTATTTCTCTCGACGAGTGCTGGGAACTTGTGGAAACGTCGGAAAAGACTGGAAAATACTGTGTGATGATGGAAAACTGCAACTACGACAAAGTTGAGATGATGATCCTTAACATGGTTAAAAAAGGTCTGTTTGGCGAAATGGTTCACGCCGAGTGCGGATACCTGCACGATTTGAGGGCTGTAAAACATGATATGAACGGGGAAGGACTTTGGAGACGTGATTTTTCCATGACAAACAACGGCGACCTATACCCTACCCACGGACTTGGTCCCGTTATGCAATGTATGGATATCAACCGCGGTAACTATTTTGATTGCATTGTTTCCTTTGGTTCTAAAACACGTGGGTTGCATGAATATGCTGTTTCAAAGTTTGGCGCCGATAGTTCGCAGGCACAGGAAAAATATACTTTAAGCGATGTAGTTACAACACTGATTAAGACTATGAATGGAGAAACCATTGTTGTAACTCACGATACCAGTTTGCCGCGCCCTTACAGCCGAGATATACTTGTTCAGGGAACTCATGGTATTGTGCGCAAGTATCCTGATCCGAAGATTTATATCGAAGGGATAAGCAAAACCAATGACAAATGGGAACCGCTGAATGATTACCTGCTAAAGTATCAGCATCCCGTGTGGACAGAACTTGAAGATGCAAGCAAAGGAGCCGGTCATGGCGGTATGGATTTCATTGAAGATTTCCGGTTGATAAATGCACTCCTTAAAGGCATAGAACCAGATATGGATGTTTATGACGCCGCCGCAATGAGCGCTGTTCGCATGCTCAGCGAACGTTCTATTGCAAAACAGGGGAAAACACTGAAGTTTCCTGATTTTACCCGTGGGATGTGGAAGAAACCACGCATGTTGCAAGTGATGAATAGAACGTAAAAGATTAAGCATCCAACCGAAAACGTTGCTAAAGCGCTATCAATTATAAATTTCACTCACAATGAAACCAATTTGAAAATGAAAAAAATAGTCTGGACATTAGTCTGTTCGTTGATATTTGTAACAACCTGGTCGCAAGGCTGGCGTCAGAATGAAATGGAAGCGAAGGTTTTTATCAGTAATGAACAAGATTTCCACACATTAACCGGGCTAACCATTAATATGGAACCAGCCTCAACCGATGCAACCATTTTCAGGGCATACCTTGTTCCGCAAGAGTTGGAACAACTTAAAAAAACCAACCTGAAGTATGAAATTACTATTGCCGACCTGAACAAACATTATGAGCGCTTCTGGGATAACCCGCTTGTTCCGTCAGGTTATTATACTTATGAACAGATCATTGCAATTGCCGACAGCCTTGTCGCAAATTTCCCCGGCATCTGCAAAAAAGAGATTTGGGGTACATCAATGGGAGGACGGCAACTTGCCGCTTTGAAAATCAGCGACAATGTAAATACCGATGAACCGGAACCAGAAATCATGTTCGACGGCGGAATCCACGGCGATGAAGTTGGAGGTTCACAGAATGTAATCATGTTTGCAAGAGATCTTTGTCTCGGTTACGGTTCCGACCCTACTATAGCCGATCTGGTTAATAACCGTGAAATATGGCTTTACCTGATGGTAAATCCCGACGGTCGCGCTTCAATGTCGCGATACAACAACAACGGCGTCGACTGCAACCGCGACAATGGCTACATGTGGGATGGCGAAGGTTTCAGCCCATCTGCTTTTTCGCAGGTTGAAACAAAAGCCCTTCGCAATGGCATCCTCGATAACCAGTTTGCAGTCTACACAAATTATCACAGCGGCACAGAAATCATTTCATTTCCCTGGAGTTACCGCGCCAATAATCCGCGCGATTTTCAGCATCTCAACCAACTCGCCGGAATTTATTCATCAACTTCAGGTTATCCCGGCGGGATGCAGTACGGACAGGGTTACAATATAATGTATGCAATAAACGGGAGTACCAAGGATTTTCAATATGGCAGCCTTGGAAATGTCGGATGGTCAATTGAGATTTCACTCGACAAACAACCTCCATCTTCCCAAATCACTTATTACTATAATGCCAATAAACCGGCAATGCTCGAAATAATCAAACGCTGTGGCTGGGGCGTTTCGGGGATGATTACCGATTCGGTAACTGGCGAACCGGTTGCCGCGAATGTTTGGGTTAGCAATTACTACCCGGTTTATACCGATCCGGTTGTTGGCGATTATCATAAATATATTCTGCCGGGAACCTATTCCATAAAAGTCACCGCCAACGGATATAAATCAAAGACTATAACCGGCGTTACTGTTCCTTCTCAGGGAACAATTCAAACCGATTTTCAGCTTTTTCCAGATACTGGTTGGTACGCTTATAAAATGATGAGCTGCCGGATTCCCGGAAACAATTTCGGCGACGAGGGTTATACGCCAGGATGCATTGGCAGACCCGATAACGTTCCCTATTCGCTCGGTAGAAATGGCTGGGTTATCCTCGATATGGGAGATACAATATACGATGGACCCGGCGTTGATTTTAAGGTGTTCCAGGCAGGCACACAAACAAAGAACTTCACGGTTTCAGGCGGCAACTCTCAGGATGGTCCCTTTACCACCATTGGCACAGGTAGCGGATCCACAACATTTGACATTGGACCTTCACTACTCGGCAAAATCCGGTATCTTCAGGTTAAAGACAATGGATCAGGGTCGGTATCAGGTACAGGAGCCGGCTTCAATCTTGATGCAATTGCAATGATTACGCCTCCGCTGAAAGTCAATTTCACGGTCAGTAATCAAAATCCATGTTCACAAACCGGCGTTAATTTCACAGATGAGTCAACCGGTAATCCCGTTTCCTGGAGTTGGTCTTTCCCCGGCGGATTTCCATCAACATCGAACCTGCAAAACCCGACGGGTATAGTTTATCAAACTCAAGGCGTTTACCCGGTTTCTCTGACAATTTCGAATGGCGTTTCATCTCTTTCAAAAACAAAAGCCGGATTTATCTCAGTAATCCAGTCGCCAGTGGTTTTACTGGGAAATGACACAACAATCTGCGATAATGAAAACCTTCAGCTTCATGCCGACAATCCTGGAGCAGCCTACCTTTGGTCAACCGGCGAAACGACCGAAACCATCGTGGTTGATTCAACAGGCGTTGGCTATGGAACGCAGGAATATTGGGTGAGAGTGACTGGTCAGAATGGATGTACGGGTTTTGATTCCATCAATGTAACTTATGATGATTGTACCGGCGTGATAATTAATGCTGACGAACATTCCGTTTTGGTTTATCCAAATCCCGTTGCTAACGATGCCGTCATCAGCGTTAATGGTTTTCGCAGTGGATATTGGGAGTTGATATCAATTGATGGCGACGCTTTGGTTCGATACGCTATTGACAGCGATAATTACCGTCAAAAGGTTGATTTCTCAATGATTCGCAATGGAATTTCTTTTCTCAGGGTGGTTCGCGACCAATCGGTGGTTTTGAAAAAGATTGTGATTTGGCATCCTTAATGTCGAGTCCTCTTCGTTTTATGTAAATCAGGCATTTACGGATATGTTTGGCAAACTTTGATTTCTAATCGAGATTGGTCTGCGATCATTTTTTTTAACAAAATATTACAGCGATTAAAAAAATCTGTACGTTTGTAAAAAATAAAACCAATTTAAAATTCAAACTATGAAGAAAATTTTACTGATTTGCCTTGGACTATTATTATGGACAGGCGTTACGAAATCGCAGACCGTGCTTTATGAAGACAATCTTGACGCTTATGCGCTGAATAGTTTTCTCGCTGTGGTTAACCCGACTTGGTGGACAACCTGGTCAAATCTGCCTGGAGGCGGAGAGGATATTCAAATAAAGAATACGTTCAGTCACAGCGCTCCAATGTCGGGCTCAGCCGATAAAACAGGCGGACAAAGCGACGCTATTCTTAAGCTGGGGAATAAAGTATCAGGCTCTTATGAATTAAAGTGGTTTATGTACGTTGAAACCGGTAAATGCGGCTATTACAACATTCAGCACTTTCAATCTCCGGGAACTGAATGGGCTTTCGAACTTTATTTCCGTACAAATGGCACAACTGAACTTCTCGCCAGCGGAAATACAATTACCGGTACCTATCCAAAGGATACCTGGTTTGAAGCCAAACAGGAAATTGACCTTGGAGCCGACCAGATTAAGTTATATATTAATGGAGTATTGTTACATACCTGGCCTTTCAGCGACCAGGCAACTGTTGTTGGAGGTACAAAACAACTTGGCGGCGTTGACTTTTTTGCCGGTGAAAAATCAGGTTCGGGCGAAGTTGCCGGATATTTTATTGATGATGTTTACTTTGCCGAAACTGCCAGTGGAAATGATCCCATTATATCAGTTGCTCCAACTTCTGTCTCCGAGTGGCTTGTAGGCGGCGCCAGCGGAACCAAAGATCTCACCGTTTCCAATATCGGACTATCTAATCTTACATTTGATGTAAATGTTGTTTATGATGTTGACGCCATGAAGAGTTCGCCGGTAAAATCCGAAACCGGCAATGGTTTTTCAGTTAAAAGGACGCTCACAAATGTTAGCGCCGATCCTTCTATTCATGCAGTAACTCCTGGTCCTGTAAGCGATGCAACTGCACAATTGCATTATGATGGCGATCAAGCTTCCGCTGTGGGTTGGAATACAGTTCCAGCAACTGTAACTGTCGCTGCGCGTTTTACAAATAGTATGACATTGCCTTATGCAGGTCTGGAAGTCACTTCGGTTGAAGTATACGTTAATAACCTGAATGCGCCACCGGCTCCAAACCTTATGAAACTCAGAATTTATGGCATGGGAAACACGTATGAGCCAGGACCGCTTTTATATGAGCAGAATTTTGCCCCGGTGGGAACAAGTTGGGAAATCGTTACTCTCACGACTCCATTAAAAGTTACCGGCGAAGATCTTTGGGTCGGGTACAACTTCACTCAAGTTGACGCCGGAATTTTTATTCCCGGAACCGATGGAGGTCCCGCTGATCCTAACGGTGATTTTTTGAGTACAGGTGTGGGTTGGAGCCACCTATCACCTGGTCTCGATTATAACTGGAGTATCCGCGCCAATCTTGTTGGAACACCCATTTCTCAGTGGCTGAGCGTAACTCCTATGACAGGCGCTGTCGCCCCTGCCGCAAATAAACCTCTGGTGTTGACCTTTACAACCACAAGCCTGGTTATTGGTCAATACCATGCCTCCGTAAAGTTATTAAGCAATGATCCTGTAACCCCAATACTTAATGTCCCTGTAACCCTCGATGTTGTAGGTGTTGGCATTGATGAAGTTAGTAAAATTGGCGTTATGGTTTACCCAAATCCTGTAAAAGACCAGCTTAATATTGTTACAAACGGAACCATCAGAAATATTTCCATTACTGATTTCAGCGGCAAAACTATTTTCAAAGGTATTAGCCAATGTATTGATATCAGCGCTCTGAGCAAAGGAGTTTACTTTGTAAAGGTTGAAACCGCTCAAGGCATTTCCAATACAAAATTTATCAAAAATTAGCTCACATCCCTCCCGTTGTGGAGGGTAAAAAGAGACGCATTTCATCAATGCGTCTCTTTTTTTTGCAATCAACTTGTTTTCTTTGTATGTTTGTAGAGAGAAATAAATTATTCACTAAAAACAAATCAGTATGAAAAAATTACTTTTTTTATCGCTTTCACTAATGTTAAGCATCTGCGCTATTTCCCAAACCAACTGGACAACGGTAAATTCCGGTTTGCTTGCCGGGCAGGGAGTTGGGCAACTTTCAATCGGCATGGATGATAACACAGGATTATGGGCGCATGCCGTTGATGCTACTGGACTTATCGTTGACAGATGGACAAGATCAATGGATGGCGGACAAACATGGTCTTCCGGCACATTTAATGCCGGTACCGGGTTATCACAATTATTTGCTATTGATGGAGGTACCTGTTGGGCAGTTTTCAACACTGGCGCCAGCCAGGGCTTGTATAAAACTCAGGATGGCGGAACAACATGGGTTAAAAAAGGAGGTGTATTTAACGCCAGTTCTTTTGCCGACGTCATCCACTTTTTCAATGACAATGAAGGTTTTGCAATGGGCGACCCCGTTGGCGGTTATTTTGAAATATATACCACAACCGACGGCGGTGAAACCTGGACGCGCGTTCCACAAGCAAATATTTCAGCTCCCACTACAGGGGAATATGGAATAACAGGAAATTATTCTGCCGTTGGCAACAATGCATGGTTTGGCACCAACCTGGGAAGAATTTTTCGTTCTGTTGACAAAGGTCTTCACTGGACCGCTGTTCTTACTCCCTTTGGAAACGCTCAGGTTGTTCAACCTGAATTTGCCGATGCTTTGCATGGAATTGCCTATCGCTCCTATCTTGATCTTGGGCTGGAACTTATTATTGACGTAACCTCCGATGGAGGTGTTACCTGGACTGAAGTAAATGTGACCGGCGATATGTATGCCCGCTATTTTTCTTATATTCCAGGCACTGCAAACACTTATGTAGGATCTTCAAGCGCGGTTGGCGCAAATGGTATATCAGTAAGCTATGATGGAGGATATACATGGAATGTACTTAATGCAGGTTATGATTTTAATGCCACAGCATGGATTGATAATGCAACCGGCTGGGCGGGGTCAATTGCAGCAGCCAAGAAAAGTACCGAAAGCACAGGAGGCATGTTTATTTATAATGGAGAACCTCTGGCTCCGACTCTTCCTGTAGCTAACTTTCAGGCAGATAACGTTGCCGTTGCGCTGGGAGGATCAGTACATTTTACCGATCTTTCAACCGGAACCCCGACAAGCTGGGCATGGACATTTACTGGTGGAACTCCGGCTACTTCAACTTTAAAAACCCCTCCTGCGGTGGTTTATAACACTTCGGGAAGTTTTAACGTTAGCCTCACAGTAACTAATCCCAACGGCACAAACTCGGTGACAAAAACTAACTACATTTATGTTGGCGGACTCGGAATGAATGACGTTTCAACATCGGCTGTTTCGGTTTTCCCAAATCCTGCCAGTGACCAGATCAATATCACATCCGGCGATCAAATACTGAAAATCAGCATTCTTGATGTAAGCGGCAAGGAAGTTTATACCGGTGTTGATAAAAATATCAACATCAGCAAACTGCAAACCGGAATCTATTTTATCAGGGCAATAACCGGTAAAGGCGTTTCGACTACCAGGTTCATTAAGGAATAGAGAAAATCAAACTATTTCAAAAAAAGGCTGTCCCGCAATTTCGGGATGGCTTTTTTTTTACATCCTTGGCGGCGCCTGAATACCAAGTAACGACGTCGCTTTGCGGATAGTTTCACCAGTGAAATGCGTAATCATAAGGCGCAGAAAAACTTTTTCCCTATCCACTTCCTTCAATACAGGCAATTCCTGGTAAAACTGGTTGAACCCTTTTGCCAGGTCGTAAACATAGTTTGCAATAACAGCAGGACTCCTATCATTGCCTGCCGCAATAACCGCTTCGTGAAACTGATATAACCTGACAATGGTCTCTTTTTCCAGACGATGCAACGGCGACTGGAATGAAATATTTGCATCCTTCCAAAGGAACCCGGAATCATTGGCTTTTCCAAGCAGAGATTGAATACGGGCATAAGTGTATTGGATAAACGGACCGGTATTCCCATTGAAATCTATTGATTCGACAGGATCGAACAGCATATTCTTTTTTGGGTCAACCTTCAGAATATAATATTTCAGAGCGCCAAGTCCAATCGTATTAAACAACTGAGCGGCTTCCTTTTCAGAAAGCTCATTGGCTTTGCCCAATTCGCGGGTTGTTGATTCGGCAATGGCAAACATTTCATCCATCAAAGCATCGGCGTCAACCACAGTGCCTTCGCGCGATTTCATTTTCCCGTGAGGTAGTTCAACCATTCCATAAGATAAATGATGAATGTGACCGGCAAATTCTTGACCGAGCTTTGATAGCGTTTTCTTTAATACGTCAAAATGGTAATTTTGTTCATTTCCAACAACATAAATCATTTCGGCAGGATGAAAGTCATCGTAACGTAATTGGGCAGTGCCCAAATCCTGAGTTATGTAAACCGAAGTGCCATCAGCCCTTAACAACAATTTTTCATCCAATCCCTCATCTTTCAGGTCAACCCAGATACTTCCATCGTCTTTTTGATAGAACGCGCCTTTAACCAGCCCTTCCATGACCAGCTTTTTGCCAAGGAGATAAGTTTCGCTTTCATGATATGTCCTGTCGAACACAATGCCGAGCCTGAGATAGGTTTGATCGAATCCTTCGTATGCCCAGCCATTCATTTTCTGCCACAAGGCAATGGTTTCCTCATCCCTGGTTTCCCACTTCCGTAAAATTTCCTGCGCTTCAAGAATCAGCGGCGCCTGCCGCTCAGCCTCTTCCTGCGATTTTCCCTGACCAACCAATTCTGCAATCTCTTCCTGGTAATGTTTGTTGAACAAAACATAGTATTTTCCAATTAAGTGATCCCCTTTTATTCCGGTTGACTCCGGCGTTTCGCCATTGCCCCAGTTGATATAGGCAAGCATTGACTTGCAGATATGAATTCCACGATCGTTCACAAGGTTTACCATAATCACCTGATGACCATTTGCCTTTAATATCTCAGACAATGAAAAACCCAGCAGGTTATTCCGAATATGGCCAAGATGCAATGGCTTATTTGTATTGGGCGATGAGTATTCGAGTACAATTGGCGGTTCACCACGGGAAACCGTGAAACCATAGCCATCATTCGATAAATTCTCCTGAAGAAAATTCAGCCAGTAGCTATCGCAGATTTCCAGGTTTAAAAAGCCTTTAATCACATGATAACTCTGGATTTCATTCATATTATTCTGAAGATAATTCCCAATATCAGCGGCTGTAGCTTCAGGCGATTTACGTGACATTTTTAAAAATGGAAATACTACAATCGTAAAATCGCCTGTAATCTCTTTTCTGGTTTTCTCCAATCCAATAGAGGAAGGATTTATTTCCTGACCATACATTTCTTTAATGGCGTCAACAGTTTTCTTCAATATTTTTTTTTCTATCATTCTCCTTGTGTATTTGTGTGCAAATTTATACCGAATCTGCAAAGTACGAAACTACAAAGTCATTCCGGAAAATATTTTCGGCTCTTTTTGCCAATTCCCAAAAAATGAGTAGGTTTGCAAACCAATCCTTGTCATTCCTAAATTATTACAAACCATATTCATTAATAATAAAAAGCGAGGTTAGCATGAAAAAAAATGTAATTATTATCGGCGCTGCCGGTCGAGATTTTCACAATTTCAACACCTATTACCGCGACAATGCGAATTTCAATGTTGTGGCTTTTACAGCCGCGCAGATTCCGGACATAGCTGGGCGTAAATATCCCACCGAGCTTGCCGGAGAACTTTATCCCAATGGAATTCCAATTTATTTAGAGTCGGAATTAGTTGCGCTGATAAAGGAACACAAGGTCGAAATTTGCAACTTCGCATACAGCGACGTACCTTATCAACGGGTTATGAATGTAAGTTCGGTTGTGAATGCCGCCGGAGCCAATTTTATTTTGCTCGGCACAAAGGATACCATGATTACAAGTTCAAAGCCTGTAATTGCAGTTGGCGCTACACGTACAGGATGCGGAAAAAGTCAGACGTCGCGGAGGATTATTGAGATTTTGATGGCAAAAGGTCTGAAGGTGGTGGCTGTTCGTCACCCGATGCCTTATGGCGATCTGGTTGCGCAGAAAGTTCAGCGTTTTGCTACCGTAGCTGATTTAAAGAAACATGAATGTACCATTGAAGAGATGGAAGAATACGAACCGCATGTTGTTCGCGGCAATGTGATTTATGCCGGCGTTGATTATGAAGCAATACTGCGGGCAGCCGAACAGGATCCTGATGGATGCGACATTATTTTGTGGGATGGAGGAAACAATGACTTTCCATTCTACAAACCTGACCTGATGGTAACCGTAGCCGACCCGCATCGTCCCGGCGCTGAAATGAGTTATTATCCCGGCGAGGTGAATATTCGCATTGCTGACGTTGTGGTTTTGAATAAAATTGATTCGGCTTATCCTGAAAATATCAAAACCGTTCGCGACAATATCCAGAAAATCAATCCAAATGCCGTTGTTGTTGATGGCGCCTCCCCTATTCGCGTTGATGATGAATCAATTATCAGAGGTAAAAGAGTTTTGGTAATTGAAGACGGTCCTACCCTCACCCATGGTGAAATGAAAATTGGCGCAGGCATAGTTGCAGCTCAGAAATATGGCGCCGCCGAACTTGTTGATCCTCGTCCTTATGTAGTTGGTAAACTGGCTGAAACTTTCCGGATTTATCCAAATATCGGTCAGTTGCTTCCTGCCATGGGATATGGCGATCAGCAGGTGAAAGATCTTGAAACCACTATTAACAAGGTAGATTGTGATTCAGTTGTTATTGCAACGCCTATTGACCTGAACCGGCTGGTAAAAATCAATAAGCCAAATACCCGTGTTTACTATGATCTCCAGGAGATTGGAAAACCCGATCTGGATGATATTCTTGCAGATTTTTTGAAAAAACACAAGATCGTCAAAAAGAAATAATTATTAAAATCCCGGTTTTCGCCGGGATTTTTTTTTATCAATCCGATTGATTTTTAACTTTTAATACGCTAATAATGAAAAATAAAAGTTTAATTTCCATCAACGATTTCACCCGTGAAGAACATATCCGGATTCTGGATCTCGCCGGCGACTTCGAAAATCAACCCCGGCAGCGGATTCTCAGTGACTTTGTTGTTGCCACACTGTTTTTCGAACCTTCAACCCGCACACGGTTAAGTTTCGAAAGCGCTGCCAGCAGGCTTGGAGCCAGTGTTATCGGCTTTAGCGATTCGTCAAGCACGAGCGTTCAGAAAGGAGAATCGTTACGCGATACCATTCTCACGGTTAGTAATTATTGTGATATTATTGTAATGAGACACCCTCGCGAAGGAAGCGCCAGGTTTGCAAGCGAAGTAGCCGGCGTTCCGGTGATCAACGCAGGAGATGGCGCAAATCAGCATCCAACGCAAACTCTGTTAGACCTTTATTCAATCAGAAAAACCCAGGGTTCGCTGGAAAATCTGAATATAGCTTTTGTCGGGGATTTGAAATATGGCCGCACCGTTCATTCACTCGTTCAGGCGCTTTGCAATTACAATACTACATTTCACCTGGTTTCTCCACTCGAACTGAAACTGCCCAGTTCAATTAAAATAGACATTAAGGCGCGAAATCTTGCCTACCATCAGTACACCGATCTTACCGAGGTTATTCCAAATGTTGACATTTTATACATGACCCGTATTCAAAAGGAAAGATTTTCAGACCCACTCGATTATGAAAAGGTAAAGAATGCCTATATTTTGCGAAACAGGATGCTTGAAAACGGAAAACCAAATCTTCGGATTCTGCACCCTTTGCCGCGCGTTAACGAAATTACCACCGATGTTGACGATAATCCCAAAGCATACTATTTCACACAGGCGCTCAATGGCGTTTTCGTCCGTCAGGCATTGCTTGCCTCTATTCTTGGTGTTGTTGATTAACATTTAAAAAATTTTAACCATGGAAAAAGAAGATCTCAGGAAAGAATTGAAAGTATCGGCAATTGAAAACGGCACTGTTATTGACCATATACCAACGAACAACGTTTTTCAGGTAATCAAAATTTTAAATCTTACCGAATACAATAACCAGTTGTTGATCGGCACCAACCTCGAAAGCCGGAAAATGGGAAAAAAAGGAATTATTAAAGTTACCAATAAGTTCTTCGAAAGCGATGAGATCAATAAAATTGCGCTTGTCGCCCCTTCAGCAACTCTAATAATAATCAAAAACTTTGAAGTGGTTGAAAAGAAAAAGGTGGAGGTTCCCGATACCGCAGAAAAAATTGTAAGGTGTTTCAACCCCAACTGCATAACGAACAACGAAAATATTTCTACAAAATTTACGGTAATTGACAAGGTTGAACTCAAACTACGATGTCACTACTGTGAAAAAATTACCGCCCGGAAAAACATTTCATTCAGGGAATGATTCATCATATTCATAAACTTATTGCAGAAGGCGAGCATCAACAATTAGATTTTAAATTTGAAATTGCTGACGCCCATAAAATTGCACGTTCGCTGGTAGCTTTTGCAAATACCGATGGCGGGCGGTTGCTTATTGGAGTGAAGGATAACGGCGCCATTGCCGGAGTGCGTTCAGAGGAAGAGTTTTATATGGTTGATGCGGCAGCAAAGATTTACTGTATGCCGCCTGTTGATTTCAGCGTGAAGGAATGGACAATTAGTAAAAAGACTATCCTTGAGGCGATCATTCCAAAAAGCTCACAACGGCCACATTTTGCGCAGGAAAGGGAGGGTAAATGGGTTGCCTTTCACCGGGTTAAAGATCAGAACTTCCCAGTTAACAGAATTTTGGCGCAAGTGTGGAAACAGGAAAATACTCCAAGAGGAGTTTATCTCAAATTTACTGATGCAGAGAAATTCCTTCTTCAGTACCTTGAATCAAACAGTTCAATCACGATTTCAAAATTTATTAGGGGCGCCGGAATAGCGCGCAATAAAGCCGAAAAGATTCTCGTTAAATTTCTGCTGTTGAAGATGCTGCAAATGCACTTTACCGAAAATCAGACCTATTTTACTGTGAATACTGATGAAACAAGGATAAAATAGCGAATTAGCAAGGTAGTGAAACAGGGGATTAGAATCTTCTGGAAGTTTTGTAACTTTGTGAGGAATATGAAAAGAGAAATTATACTAATAATCCTTTGGATGGTTTGGGGTTCGCTGTTCAGTCAGGGTTTAAGATCAGATTCAGCGCTGAGTCAAACCTGCGAGTTTCAACCTGGGAAAATCAATTACAGTGTAAGTCTGGGTTCGGAGTTTTCATCCTTTTCAGGATCCGGTTCTGGTTTTTCAAGCTGGATTAGCCCAAGTGTGTCCTATAATGTAAATAAACGACTAAAACTGGGTGGAGGAATAAGTGTAATCAATTCGAATTATTTCAATGTTCGCCCCTGGTTTGCCAGCGAATCCACTGATTCAAGGAGTGGGAACTATACCAATGCCGCAATATTTGTAAATGGCGAGTACCTTATAAATGATCGGTTGACGGTTTTTGGTTCTGCTTTCAAAGTTTTTCCTGTTACAAAGGAACCTTTACCATATAACCCTTTCAACCCTATTTCCGCCAAAGGCGCTCAGGGAGTTGATTTCAACGTTGGATACAGAATTGGCAGAAACTTCTATATTCAGGCAGGTTTTCGTTATTCCGACGGACTTTCGCCATATCAGTCGGATCCCTTCTGCCGCGATCCTTTCAAACATGGCTTCGCCTTTCCCGGAACCGGACTGCCCTACCCCTAAATTACCCAGGATTAATTGCCGCAGATTGATTGCTCCGGTGAATTGCCCCGGTGAATTGCCCCGGACTTTAGTCCGGGGATGCTGGAATTGCTCCATTTTTGGGCTTTAGCCCAAACATTTCTCAATAACAATCCAATTTGATCTGTCTTTTTGAAGGTAATAAATATTAACTACCTGATTGGCTAAAAGAGAGCAGAATACGAAGGCTGACGCCGAAGGAGGGTTTATATTCAGGATAACCCTGAAGGTTTACAGGATAGTATTGCATGAAAAAACCAGGCTCCAGTCCAAACATTTCCGTTAATGGAATTCCCGCGCCCACGCCAATAAACCCGCCAAAACCGAAAGCATTTTGGTTTTGATAATATGTTTGTCCTGTGGAATAATCGCGATTGTCAATGATGCTGTACTCTGTGCCTTCAACAACGAAAACCGATTTGAGAACCTGAGTATAACACATCGTACCGCCTGCCTGCACGAAAAAGTAAATCTTCGACCTCAGGGGAAATGATCTTTGGTAGCCAAGATCAATCATAACCCTGCCCTCTCTTCCAATGATAGGCTGATAGCGTAGATCCTGCAATCCGGTTTTTGGCGGTATCACATCGAGGACCACAATATCTCCCGCATTAAGTCGCGTATAGTTCGCCTGTAAGAAAATGCCGTTTTTCCTATCAAAATTGAATCTTAGGAATAAACCGCCGGTAAATGCCACCGAATAATGCATGTTCAAAGGATAACCATCAATGAGAACTTCATCAGATGCGCCCATACCGAGAGCTCTTTTAATTTCATCGTACCTGTTTTTATTCCATGAATCGTTCGACATAACGGAAGTCAATTTATTCACGTTATATTCACTGCCGTTATAAAAATTAGCCGAATATTTATTAGCGAAATATGCCCCGAAATTAAGCCCGAACTCCCAGCGACGCACTGAGTCTTTCTCTTCCGGCTCCTCCTGCTCCTGGAAATTATGCCTCTTATCCGTTTTCTTCCCGTTTTTTTTCGAACCTGAAGTCTGGTTCTGAGCGAATGAATTGCAGTGCATTAAAAGAAATAATGCAATAATCAGAATATAAATTTTGCGCATAATTTTCAATTACCCGACAAAGATAGATACTTTTAAGATTATAATTTCTGATACCGCCGGCAATGTACCAGATGATCGTTAACCATCCCGGCTGCCTGCATGAAGGCGTAGCAAATTGTGCTCCCAACAAATTTGAATCCTCGCGCCCGAAGGTCTTTACTCATCGCATCTGACTCCGATGATGAAACAGGCATCTCCTTCATGGATTGTAAATGATTAGCGATGGTTTTTCCTCCGGTAAACTGCCAGATATATTTATCGAATGTTCCGAAATCCTTCTGAACTTCAAGAAAACAGCGCGCATTCTGAATGGTTCCGTTGATCTTGGCTTTGTTGCGGATAATCCCGGCATCGGACATTAGCCGTTGAAAATCATTTTCATCATATTTCGCAATCATAAAGGGGTCGAATCCATTGAAAGCTTTTCTGAAATTTTCTCGTTTATGCAGCACGGTTTTCCAACTTAGCCCTGCCTGAAAAGCATCGAGTACAAGAAACTCAAATATTTTCATATCGTCATGAAGTGGAACGCCCCACTCTTCATCATGGTATTTGATCATCAATACATCGTTGGTGGCCATTCGCAGGTTGTATTATCAGTCATTTGATTCTTGATTTTTGATTTTGGAATTTGGAATTTCGTCCATTGATAAACTCCGGTAGTTACCTGAAATTTTCTACTTTTGTACAATGGCAAAGCAAAAAATAAAAAAGCCCTTTTCAGGGCTTTTCGGGTGGAAGATGGGGCTCGAACCCACGACCTTCAGATCCACAATCTGACGCTCTAACCTGCTGAGCTACGTCCACCATGTTTGCGGGTGCAAAAATACAATAAAAAATTATACTGGCAAATACAAACATCCAACTTAACTTGTTTTTCAAAAAGCGTATCGAATCTGTATCCGGCTCACTTAATGCGCTGGCATGGAAAAAGTTTAAAAAAAACAGACTGGGTATGGGAGCCCTCATTTTTATCGGCTTAACTACCTTGATTGCCTGCCTGGGATACCTTATCACACCCGATTCGACGCCATATTCCAATGACCAATACCTTGAACTTGGTTTAAAAAAACCAGGGTTCAGCGTTTGGATGCTGACAATAAAGGAAGAAAGCCAGAAAGAAACATCCGGATTATTCACGCTGATTGTCAAAGGCAGGGAAAACGCAGGAAGGTATATTCCTGTAAGGGCTTGGACAATCAAAAACAAAACAATCTATTATGTAATTTATGATGCGGTTCCAGGCGATCCTGCCGGAATTGGCTTTGCTCCACTTAGCCGTGTGGAAATGCCGGTTAAAAAGCGGTTCTGGTTTGGCGCCGATCGTTTTGGGCGTGACTTTCTTAGTCAACTCATGATTGGTACAAGAGTCAGTCTTTCGGTTGGTTTGATTTCAGTTGTAATTTCTCTGCTTATAGGTATAACTTTGGGAGCTATCGGCGGTTATTATCGCGGCAGGATCGACAGCCTGATTGTTTGGCTTATTAATGTGGTCTGGTCAATTCCTACGCTGCTTCTGGTAATAGCCATCACTTTTGCGCTTGGCAAAGGATTCTGGCAGGTTTTTATTGCAGTAGGTTTAACCATGTGGGTAGAGGTTGCCAGAGTGGTTCGCGGGCAAATTCTGAGTATTCGTGAGAAAGAGTATGTTGAAGCTGCCCGCGCTCTGGGATTCTCTGATTTCAGAATTATTTTTAACCATATTCTTCCCAATGTCATGGCAGCCGTTATTGTTATCTCAGCGGCAAACTTTGCTTCGGCTATTCTGATGGAAGCAGGATTAAGTTTCCTCGGGCTTGGCGTTCAGCCTCCCGTGCCATCGTGGGGTTCAATGATAAAGGAAAACTATGGGTATATTGTTCTCGATTACGCCTACCTTGCCGTTTTTCCCGGAATCGCAATTATGCTAATTGTACTGGCTTTTATGCTGGTTGGCAACGCTCTCCGCGACGCTCTCGATGTGAGGATGTCAGAGGCATGAAGAATCAATTAGTACTTTATGCGTTTTTGTTTTTCCGACCCACAATGAACCGGTCCTTTTAACCGGCAGTTTCCTTTGTTGAAAAACAGCTTTACGGAAAAGTAAAAATCAAGTCCGGTGAAATTACTGAAATGGAAAAAACTACCCAGTTTTTCCGTACCAACCGTTATCCCATAGACCCGGAACGCTAAGCCAATTCTGGGTTGTGTCCAGTCATACAATGATACCGGTATATTGACTTCAAATAAACTGGTTTCAAACCGTGGCGTAACCGACAGTTCAGCGGGTCTTACGATGGCGCCTTTTGCAACTGGAAATCCATAAATCAGGCTGGAGTTGATGTACCAGCTTTTTGCTAAGTGGTAATCAAACTGAACACTCAAAGCCGAGGGTAGCCACAACGTAAATTTATCGGCAGAATAAGCAGATACGGTATCGCCGTAAAATTTATAGCTCAGCGTATCGAGAAATTGATCAAGGTTTTTAAAACTAAGATGGTTGACTTCTTCCCAGTTTGAACTACGGTTTGCGATTTGCATCTTTACGGCATTATTGTTAAAACGGATTCCGCCGATATCAATCAATGCCACCCCAATGCGGTAAAGATAATCCTCGTAAGGTTGTGCGCATAAGGAGTTAAAATATTGATCCTGATGATAATAAAGTAGCCGTTGATAAGTGATGCCAACATCAAAACCAAATCCGCCGCCTTTGAAAAGTTTGTCCGTATTCAATCCGTTGGTTTGATAATTCAGCGGAAGCGCAAATGCCATTTCAGCGTCCATGTTCTTTATATTGATGGTTGAATCGTCAGGAACAATATAATCGAGATCGTTTATGTGAAGGTAGAAGCCGCCAAATCCCATTAAACGTTTGATCGTAATACCTGCTGAAATAAGGTTAAAACCGCGGGCATAGAAAGTATTTGAATAGCTCAAACCAATTTCTGCCCATACCATCCCTGAACCGCGCACCGGAATCTGATCATGGTAGTTAATATTATGCTGCGGAGGGTATTTCAAACCCAACCATGCAAAATTTGCCAGTTCATAAGGAACATTCCGCAAACTTACCATTGATCTGATACCCGTTGTCAACGCAAATGCATGACGTCCCCAAAGCAGCATTGCTCCCGGACCATTTATGCGCGCTTGAACAAAAGCAGTTTTCAACCGCGTATTGTCAGAATGATAAAATAGTCGCTCTTCAACGCTATACTCTTCATTATGTGTAGGCCATTGATAACCAGCTTTGAAAAAATTTGAGAAACGATATTCGGAACTACTGATATTCAGGTAATTATTCTGCACAAACAAATCTATTCCGACAAGCTGAATATCGAGATATACCTTTGAATTGTGAAGCGCGGCGGGGTTTAACTGCAATGAATTCACACCGGAATAATTTCCGAGAGTTGTGCCATAAATAGATTGACCGACTGATATGACAGGAGCTAAAATCACTAACGTTAATGCGAAAAAAACGGCTGTTCTCATTAATGTACTTCAGTTAACAAGTTATAATTCAGAAACGATGAATTTGCGCGAAAACATCGGAAATACTAATATAACCCGAAATTTATTAACGCAAAATGGCAACGGGATATTACAATTTGCTAATTTTGCAGAAAACTTCAATTATGGCAACAATAACATTAAATGGAAATCCCATCCACACCATCGGTATTTTACCTGAAATTGGTTCCAGTGTTCCTGACTTTGTATTGACCAAGACCGATCTTTCAGACGTTTCGTTGTCTGCATTTGCCGGAAAAAAGGTTGTTTTCAACATTTTTCCGAGCCTTGATACAGCCGTATGCGCCATGTCGGTCAGAAAATTTAACGCTGAGGCGGAAAAATTTCCAAACACAGTTGTTCTTTGCATTTCAAAAGACCTGCCTTTTGCTCACGCCCGTTTTTGTGCCGCAGAGGGTCTCAGTGATGTTGTTTCGCTTTCTGAAATGAGAAACGACAGTTTTGGAAAGAACTTTGGCGTTGTAATTACCGACGGTCCGCTGGCAGGGTTGTTTTCCCGCGCGGTTATTGTTGCCGATATAAATGGTAAAGTCGTTTTCCATGAGCAGGTGTCCGATATTGTTCGGGAACCAGATTATGATGCCGCTTTGTCGTCATTGAAATAATCATTCCAAAAAAAAGTGTAACTTTGCACTCCCTTTTCGGGGAGAGATCCTGTATGCGGATGTGGCGTAATTGGTAGCCGCGCAAGACTTAGGATCTTGTGCCTTCGGGCGTGGGGGTTCGAGTCCCTTCATCCGCACCTTATATTTTATCAATTATTACAATTCATTATTCATGAACATTACCAGAGAAAGTACCGGAAACCTTGCCGCGATTATTAAGATTGAAATTGGTCCTACAGACTATTCAGAAGCTGTTGACAAACAATTGACCGATTACAAAAAGAAGGCAAAAATTCCGGGATTCCGTCCAGGTTTCGTACCCATAGGGTTGATAAAAAAAATGTACGGAAAGGCCGTTATAGCTGATGAGGTGAACCGACTGATTTCAACCAGCCTGAACAATTATATCCAGGAAGAAAATCTTAATGTACTCGGCAATCCGTTACCCAATGCTGAAATGAATGATGTTGTTGATTTTGAATACAATAACACTTTCGAGTTTTATTTTGATATCGGTTTCTTACCTGAATTCACTATTCCGATGGATCAGGAACAGAATATCGAAAATTACTCTATTGTGGTGACCGATGAAATGGTTAAAACTTACGTTGATGATCTTCAGAAAAAATTCAAAAAATCTGTTGAAAAAACGATTCCAGAGCAAACCACGGAACTTGGCGATGATGTAGTTCCCTCAGAACCTGTAGAATCAGGAACCGATGAAGAACCATCAGAAGAATTATCAGTAGAACTTTTAGAAGAACAATCAGAAAAACTCAAAGAAAGAGATTTAGAACTTCCGGAAATGAACCCCGATTTCTTTAATGCAGTTTACCCGGGACTTGATATTCAAACGGAAGAAGACTTTTTTGAACAGGTCAGAAAACAAGCAGCTATTTCCCTTACTGTCGAAACCGATAAAATTCTGTTTAGAAAAATCACAAAAACTCTGGTTAATGAAACCCAGATGAATCTGCCTGACGAATTTATGAAACGCTGGCTTTCAGATAGTAAGGAGGGTAAATATACACGGGAGGATATCGAAAAAAATTATCCGATGTTTGCTGATTCTATGAAATGGCAACTCATTGAAAATAAAATTATCAAAGAAAATAATATCACAGTAACCGAGGAGGAGATCAGAGACTATCTCAGGTTTAATTTGCTTCACCAGGTCAACGCTTCGGAATTGGATCCGGCGATGCAGCAACAGTATGAAACTATTCTCGATTCCTTTTTGCAAAACAAAAAGCAGGTGGAGAGAATCACCGATCAACTATTCAATGAAAAATTGATGGAATTCTTCAAAGCAAATGTGAAGGTCAGTTATAAAGAAATATCCTACCAGGAGTTTATCGAGATAGCTTCCGCAATGGACGATCAGGTTCATAACATCTACGATGACCACAACCACGACCACCATCACGGTCATGAGGCTGATCACAACCACTACCACGATCACGACCATGATCACGACCATGATCACGACCATGATCACGACCATGATCACGACCATGATCACGACCACGATTTTGATCCCAAATAATTAATCAGCAGTAAGATAACAAACAATGGATGAATTTTCAAAATATGCCACACGGCATTTGAGTATTAACAGCCTAACCCTTGCCAAATACAAAAGCATTTCCTCCAACTATATCTCGCCTACTATTATTGAAGAGCGTCAGTTGAACATCGCCACAATGGATGTTTTTTCGCGACTGATGATGGACAGGATCATTTTCCTTGGCGTTCCCATTGATGATTATGTAGCTAATATTATCCAGGCTCAGTTGCTTTTCCTTGAATCAGTTGATTCGAGAAAAGATATTCAGATTTACCTGAACACACCCGGAGGATCGGTTTATGCCGGACTTGGAATCTATGATACCATGCAGTATATCAATCCCAACGTTGCCACTATCTGCACAGGTATGGCAGCTTCGATGGGGGCTATTCTGCTTTGCGCCGGTGAAAAAGGGAAACGCACCGCGCTGAAACATTCACGTATCCTGATTCATCAGCCAATGGGAAGCGCCGAAGGTCAGGCTTCTGATATTGATATTACCGCCCGCGAAATCCAGAAACTAAAAAAAGAGTTGTATGAAATCATCACCCTGCATTCGGGTCAGCCGTACAAACGAATTCTTAAGGACGCCGACCGCGATTACTGGATGACAAGCGAAGAAGCCCGTGACTATGGGATGATTGATGAAATCCTTGTCAGAACCAAAAAGGACGCCTGATGGCAAAAATAGTTGAAAAGTGCTCTTTTTGCGGCAGATCGAAAAAAGATGCGAGCATGATTATAACGGGATTGGATGGAAATATCTGCGATTTGTGCGTCACGCAGGCTCAAACAATCCTTGATGAATCGCTTCCTTCCCGCGCCAAAAAACAACGAAGCTCTACCGATTTCAAGCTGATGAAGCCTGTAGAAATTAAAAACTATCTCGATCGTTACGTAATCGGGCAGGAAGAGGCAAAACGGGTTATTTCTGTGGCTGTATATAACCATTACAAAAGGATTCAGCATAGTTCAATGACTCGCGAGGATGATGTGGAAATTGAAAAATCTAACATCGTAATTGTCGGTGAAACCGGTACCGGCAAAACCTTATTAGCGAGAACTATTGCAAAAATGCTGAATGTTCCCTTTTGCATTGCCGACGCCACCGCACTCACCGAGGCAGGTTATGTTGGCGAAGATGTTGAGAGTATTTTGTCGCGACTTTTACAGGTGGCAGATTATGATGTTAAAGCCGCCGAACATGGCATTGTTTTTATTGATGAAATTGATAAAATCGCAAGAAAAGGCGACAACCCTTCTATAACCCGCGATGTGAGCGGCGAAGGCGTTCAGCAGGCGCTACTGAAAATGCTCGAAGGTTCCATAGTGAATGTTCCTCCGCAAGGCGGAAGAAAACATCCGGAACAAAAGATGGTCCAGATAAATACACAGAATATTCTGTTTCTCACCGGCGGCGCATTCGACGGGATTGATAAAAAAATATCAAGCCGTTTGCAAACCAACAAAATTGGATATAAGGCTGATCGGAAACGCGAAATCATTGACAAGGACAATATCCTTCAATATATCACGCCGGTTGATCTGAAAGCTTATGGTCTGATACCCGAACTGGTTGGTCGGCTACCAATCGTCACTTTCATGCACATCCTCGACAAAGCAACCTTGCGCCGAATCCTTACCGAGCCCAAAAATTCACTGATCAAACAATATACCCGGCTTTTCGAACTCGATAATATCAAGGTTACTTTTGACGAAGAGGCGTTGAATTTTATTGTAGACAAAGCAATTGATTTCAAACTTGGCGCCCGCGGTCTCCGCTCAATCATTGAGGGAATAATGAATGACGCCATGTTTGAATTGCCCTCCGATAATACAATTAAAGCGCTTAGAATAACCGAAACTTTTGTTGAGGAGCAATTTCTTAAAACAAGCATGGCGCGATTAAAGGTTGCTTAATACCAAACCCGGCTGTTTTTCCGTTATATTGACAATTCTGCTCAACCGGGATGCCAATGAAACAACCAATACTTTTCCTGCTGCTTTTCCTTTTTATCATCAGCAAGGCATTTCCACAAGACACTCTGAAACCAACCAATCAAACTCAGGTTGTTGACGGTGACACGCTTACGCTGGTCGACCTCAACGCTGTGATGATATTTCCTCCGGTTAAGTTCGACAATAAACGGCAGGCTGTGAGATTTGACAGGCTCGTTTATAACATTAAAAAAGTTTATCCTTATGCAAAACTTGCCGGCGAGCGACTGAAATACTATAAGACGGTACTTGATACTATCCCACTCGAAAAAGCCAGAAAAATCTATATGAAAAAGGCTGAAAAAGAGTTGCAGTTAAAGTTTGGCGATCAAATCAAAGATCTAACATATTCTCAGGGTAAAATTCTGATCAAATTAATTTACCGCGAAACAGGAAATTCAACATACGATATTGTAAAAGAGCTTCGTGGCGGCTTTACAGCTTTTATTTGGCAAACGCTTGCCCGGATTTTCGGATACGATCTCAGAACCGCCTACGAACCGGAGGGAAATGACCAGGTTATTGAGCAAATTGTACTGATGATTGAATCAGGCGCGCTTTAATTTTTCATTTTACTCTAATACCACTAACTTTACCAACGAATCGGAATCAGGCAGATGAAATTATCCATTGTAGTTGTTAATTATAATGTAAAGTACTTTGTTGAACAATGTCTGCATTCTGTTTTAAATGCCTGCAATGGATTGGATACCGAAATTTTCGTTGTTGATAACAATTCGGTGGATGGTTCGGTGAGGATGATCAGGGACAAATTTCCGGAAGTAATCCTGATTGAAAATAAAGAAAACAAAGGGTTTTCCTACGCTAATAACCAGGCTATAAGGAAAGCTGCTGGCAAATATATTTTGTTGCTTAATCCCGACACTATCGTTGAGGACGATACCCTGAAAAAGGTTGTGGAATTTATGGATTCCCATCCCGATGGCGGTGGTCTTGGCGTAAAAATGCTCGACGGCAAGGGGAAGTTTCTACCAGAAAGTAAACGTGGGCTTCCTACGCCGCTGGTGGCTTTTTTTAAAGTTTTCGGTTTTTCCGCGCTCTTCCCCAAATCGCATCTTTTTGGAAAATACCACCTTGGTTTTCTCGATAAAGATAAAATCCATGTTGTGGATGTTTTGTCGGGCGCTTTTATGTTACTCCGAAAATCAGTTTTGGATAAGATTGGTTTGCTGGACGATGAGTTTTTTATGTACGGCGAAGATATTGATATGAGCTACCGGATAACAAAAGCCGGATATAAAAATTATTATTTCCCCGAAACCCGTATAATTCACTACAAAGGCGAAAGCACTAAAAAAAGCAGCCTGAATTATATCTTTGTGTTTTACAATGCGATGATCGTTTTCGCCACAAAGCATTTTTCAAAGGAAAATGCAAGAGCCTTTTCGATGATGATCAATTTTGCAATCTATTTCAGAGCGTTTATTTCTATCTGCACCCGTTTTATCAGTAAAATATTGTTACCGGTAATTGATACTCTGTTAATATTCGCCGGAATCCTTGTGATGAAAAATTATTGGGAGCGAAATTTCATCTATCCCGACGGCGGTCATTATCCTTTTACTTTTCTCTATATTTCCGTACCTATTTATCTGTTTATATGGCTGTTATGTATTTACCTCAGCGGTGGTTATGATAAGCCGGTAAAGTTGTTGAAAGTAATCCAGGGAATGTCAGTTGGAACGGTTATAATTCTGGTTATCTATTCATTGCAAAATAAAGAGTACCATTTTTCACGGGCGCTGATCATCCTTGGCGCCATCTGGGGAACTCTCATTATGACCGGCGCGCGATACTTGTTTCACCTTTTGAATATCAGTGGCTATCGCCTGAATTCAGAAAAGAATAAAAGATTTGTCATCATTGGCGAAAAGGATGAATCTGAAAGAGTTTCCCGGCTCATTCAGCAAACAGGAATGAATCCGGCGTTTATCGGATTAGTAAGTTTCCAACAGCATCGTAATAATTCCAATGGTTTTATCGGTCATCTTGGACAAATCAAAGAGATTATCACCATCCACAAAATCAACGAACTGATTTTTTGCGCCAAGGATGTTCCTGCCCAGGTAATCATGGATAAAATGTCGGAATTAAAAAATGAGCAGGTTGATTACAAAATTGCGCCACCTGAAAGTCTTTCGATAATCGGCAGCAATTCCATAAATACCTCCGGCGATTTGTACGTGATTGATATCAATGCGATCACAAAACGATCGAACCGGAGAAACAAACGGTTGCTTGATGTTCTGGCATCCTTAACCTTGCTGGCGATTTACCCGGCGGCGCTCTTTTTGGTAAAAAAACCGGGAGGGTTGCTGAAAAATATTTTTCTGGTCATGTTTTCCAGAAAGTCATGGGTCGGATTTTCGCCACAATCAGCGCAGGAACCTCATAAACTTCCCGACATAAAGAAAGGAATACTTATGCCGCTTGACGCTTTCAATCAAAAAAGATTAACCGAAGAAACCACTTCCCGGCTCGACCTTCTGTATGCCCGCGATTACAAACCGGCAAACGATATCAATATTATCATCAAAGGTTTTAGAAATCTTGGAAGGCATTAAATTGACTATTTTTGCATAAATCAATAGGAGAGTTGTATATGGCAAATTATGAACTGGTTGTACCAAAACTCGGCGAGAGCGTTATTGAAGCTACAATAACAAAATGGCTGAAACAGGTAGGCGATACTATAAATGAGGATGATACTGTCGTTGAAATCGCTACCGACAAGGTTGATTCTGAAATTCCTTCGGTTGTTTCAGGAAAACTTGTTAAAAAACTTTTTAATGAAGGCGATACCGTTGCAGTTGGAGCAGTTTTCGCAATAATCGAAACAAATTCCAGCGTACAACCGTTGATTGATAAACCTGTTTCCGTGGAAGGCGAAAGCCTGAAACATGTTACAGAACCTGCTATTGGCTCTTTACCGGCGAATCCTGAACCGGCAGGGCAAGCCGTTAGGGAATGGAAACCGGAAACCGACGAGCCTTCGGGCGTCAGGTTTTATTCGCCGCTGGTCCGTAGTATTGCCCGGCAGGAAAATATCTCCTTTACCGAACTCGATTCTATTAATGGCAGCGGAAAAGACGACCGGATAACAAAACAGGATCTTCTCAATTATATTGAAACCAGAAAAACGAGTTTGAAACCGGCGCAGGCTCCCGTCAGCGCAAACGCTTCTGTTGAACCGGAAACGAATTTATTACCGGCTCCGGTAATTCAGCAGGTTCTGCCGGGCGAAAGTCGTATTGTGGAGATGAACCGGATTCGCCAGTTAATTGCCAATCACATGGTTAAATCGGTTCAGACTTCGCCTCATGTTACATCCTTCATGGAAGTTGATATGAGTAATATCGTAAAATGGCGCGATAAGAATAAAGATATATTTCAGAAACGCGAAAATGAAAAACTGACCTTCACTCCCATTTTTATTGAAGCCATAGCCAAAAGTGTAAGAGATTTTCCATTGGTCAATGTTTCGGTTGACGGTGCCAAAATCATGGTTCATAAGAATGTGAATATTGGTATGGCAGTGGCGCTGCCGAATTTCAACCTCATAGTGCCAGTCGTCAGGAATGCGCATGAGAAAAGCCTTCTTGGCATAGTAAAAACCGTTAACGATCTCGCTGAACGCGCAAGGAAAGGGAAACTGGTTCCTGATGAAATCAATGGCGGTACAATCTCAATGACCAACCTCGGATCATTTGGAACTCTCATGGGAACCCCCATCATTAACCAGCCTCAAACAGCCATTGTGGCAGTTGGGGCAATTAAAAAGCGCGTGGTTGTAATTGAGTCTCCCGATGGCGATACAATTGGGATCCGCCCGATAATGATGATTTCCGTTACTTACGATCACCGCGTAATTGACGGCGCGCTTGGCGGACAATTCCTTGCCCGGCTTGTGCAATACCTTGAAACTTTCGACACTAACCAACCAATTTAATGGAACTCAGACTTACCAAACCCATCGCTTTTCTTGATCTCGAAACAACCGGAATCAAGGTGGCTACCGACCGCATAGTTGAAATTTGTATTCTTAGGGAACAAATTGACGGATCCACAAAGATTAAAACCTTGCGCATAAACCCTGAAATACCAATTCCTCCGGAGGTAACCGCCATCCATGGCATTACCGATGAAGATGTGAAGGATTGCCCCACCTTTAAAAAGGTAGCCAATGAGTTGTCTCAGTTCCTTGATAACTGCGATCTCGCCGGCTTTAATTCCAACCATTTCGATATACCCATGCTCGTTGAGGAATTTCTGAGGGCAGGGATTGAATTTGAATTGAAAGGGCGTCGGTTTATTGATGTTCAGAACATCTTTCATAAAATGGAGCCGCGGAATCTTGCAGCCGGGTACAAATTTTATTGCGACAAAGATCTGATAAACGCCCATAGCGCCGAGGCAGACACAGTTGCAACCTATGAAATTCTGAAAGCCCAGCTTGACAGATATGCCAATGTTGCCGTAAAAGACCGGAGCGGAAAAATCATCCAGCCGATTGTAAATGATATGAGAGCGCTGAGCGAGTTTTCATACACCACCAAAGCGGTTGATTTAATCGGACATATCGCTTATAACGACAAAAATATTGAAGTATTCAACTTCGGCAAGCATAAGGGCAAGGCAGTTAACCAGGTTTTCCGCGATGAACCGTCATATTATGACTGGATGATGAAAGGCGATTTTCCT
>JAPLDO010000126.1 GCA_026391715.1 Bacteroidota bacterium | reverse complement strand
ACCCAACGGTTCTAATCGGAACCCAATGCTGGATGTCATCAAATCTGGATTTTGGATTTCCTATATCAGATTCAACTCCCCAAACCGACAATTGCACACCGGAAAAGTACCTTCGTCCTTCGTCCCTCGTCCCTCGTCCTTCGTTCTACCAGTGGGACGAACTCATGCGCTACCAAACCGCCGAAGGATCGCAAGGACTCTGTCCGCCAGGATGGCATGTGCCAACGGAATCTGAATGGGCAACATTGTTTGATTATTACCAGGGCGCTTCAAAAGCAGGAAGTCCTTTGCAGGATTTAATCATCAATGGTTTCAAGGCATTGCGAAGTGGCGTATTCTATCTGAACTCAAGCTGGAGCTTTCCGGATTTCGCAACGATCTTCTGGTCTTCGACATCATCGGGGCAGACAAAAGCGATATCTCACGGGATGAATTTGTATAACTTTTCGGTATCGTTGTACCCGGCAAGCAGGGGGAATGCGTTTGCGGCGAGGTGTTTGAAGGATTGATTGTGAAGATTAAACCTGAATTTATTTTACAACCACATTGCCAGCGATAAAATAAAAGAGTAAAACGGACAAAAACTCAACAAATATGGATGAAAGCAACATAATTATATATCAAAGCGAGGACGGAAATACTAAAATTGAAACCCGGTTAGAAAATGAAACCGTTTGGCTTACCCTTGACCAAATGGCAAAACTATTTCAAAAATCACGTTCTACCGTTAATGAGCATATCTTACATATTTATGAGGAACAAGAACTTGATAGCGATGCATCTGTGAGAAAAATCGGAAATTCCGATTTTTCTACCAAACCCACCAATTACTACAATTTAGACGTGATTATTTCTGTAGGTTATCGTGTAAAAAGTCATCAGGGCACAAAATTTCGTCAATGGGCAACAGCAAGACTTAGAGAATACATTGTAAAAGGCTTCACAATGAACGATGAATTGTTGAAACTATCTGGTGGAGGCAATTATTTTGAAGAATTACTTGCGCGTATCCGTGATATACGTTCGTCGGAAAAAATATTTTGGCGCAAAGTGTTGGACATTTATGCAACCAGTATTGATTACGATCCTAAAATGGATCTGTCGCTCCAGTTTTTTCAGACTGTTCAAAACAAAATGCATTGGGCGGCTCATGGACACACGGCTGCCGAAATCATTTACCAACGCATTGACGCCAAAAAGCCAAACCTTGGATTAACATATATCAAAGGTGACAAACCTACCAGAAAGGAAATTGAAATAGCAAAAAACTATTTATACGAGGATGAATTAATCGCGCTTAACAGAATGGTAGCGGCTTATCTGGAACTGGCAGAATTACAGGCTCTCAACCGCAAGCCAATGTATATGAAAGACTGGATAGAACGCTTAGACGATTTTGTAAAAATGACAGGTAACAGTATTTTGCAACATGCCGGAACTGTAAGTCACCAGGAGGCGATTAAAAGGGCAAACGCCGAATTTGAAAAATACAAGGAGAAAACAAAAGATGAACTTTCGGAAGTAGAAAAACACTTTGTAAAACATTTAGAAATGACTGCAAAAAAAATAAGCCCAAAAAATCCTTCAAAATAATGGCGGGAAAAATACAAGGCAAAACACCACCACTTCCTCCTCGTTCAAAGAATGAAATTACTTTTGTTGGATAATGAAAAATAGATGGTTGAAATAATTACATATCGGATTTGTAAGTACGTTCTTCTGACTGTATTCATTCTTCCTATGGTTGTCCATGCAAAAAATGAAATCCCGCTTAATAAAGAGAGGCTCAAACAAAGCGCCGTCTTCATCGAAAACAAAGGGCAGATCATTGACCAGAACAACAAGCCTAACCCTTCAGTTCTTTATCTGCTGAATACGCCGGGGATGAATGTGCAATTGAGGAAAGGCGGGTTTAGCTATGATCTCTATCGAATATCGAATATTGAACAACGAATGTCGAATATCGAAAGTTCGCGTTCCGCGTCGCTCGTCATCCGTCACGATTCGTCAGTAGTCAAATTCCACCGCCTCGACTTCGACCTGCAGAATGCAAATCCCAATCCTGTCATTGAAACCTCAGCGCCTTCAACAGACTATCTGAATTATTATACAACCGGAACGCCCGATGAAGGCGTGACTTTGGTGAAGTCGTTTGGCGGTATCACCTATAAGGATGTTTATCCGGGAATTGACCTTCAGTTTATCTGTAATGATTGGGTTTTTGAATACAATTTCCTTATTCAGCCGGGAGCGGATATTTCAGCCATACAGTTAAAATTATCAGGACATGAAAAGGTAAAAAAGTTCAGGGATGGGATCAGGCTAAACACCAGCCTGGGTGATGTTTATGAAACGATCCCGTTGTGTTATTATAGTTTGGACGATATCCGGGTACCAGTTAAAGGAAGGTTTAAAAAAATTGCAGATAAGGTGTATGGTTTTTCTGTTGATCAAACAATTCCAGATGGCGCAGTGTTGCTGATTGATCCAATCCCAACACGACGTTGGGGAACCTATTACGGGGGGAGTGGGGGTGCAAGTTGCGTTAACAGATCAAGCGCTACAGACGGAAACGGAGATGTTGTGATGGCAAGTTATACAGGATCCACTGACAATATAGCCACTGCCGGGGCATATCAGGTAACTCTTTTGGGCATCAGTGATGCCTTTATTGTCAAGTTTTCTACAAATGGACAAAGGTTATGGGGCACTTATTATGGAGGGACAAACTCTGAGAATGCATACTCCTGCGCTATTGATCCTGATGACAATATAATTATCGTTGGGGGCACAAGCTCATCAAACAATATTGCCTCACCCGGGGCACATCAAACGGTACTGCATGGCTCGGATGATGGGTTTGTCGCAAAGTTTTCACCTGCTGGTCAAAGGTTATGGGGAAGCTATTATGGGGGAAATGATGGACCCCCTCCTTGGAATGCGGATTATGCAGAGGTATGCTCTGTAGATTCATCCGGGAATATTTATTTCGCAGGAACAACCAACGCACCTGATTATATTGCATCACCAGGGGCACACCAGACGGTGTTCAGCGGAGCGAAGGATAATTATCTGGTCAAATTCTCCCCGGACGGACAACGATTGTGGGGAACATATTACGGGGGGACAAACTGGGAACAAAATCCATCCTGCGCTGCCTGCAAGAATGGAATTGTCTATCTGACCGGCAACACTGCCTCTTTGAGTAACATTGCCACACCGGGATCATGGGTTCCAAACTTCAATAATGCACCGGGTTTCCTTGCTGCTTTTAATACATCGGGACAAAGGCTTTGGGGAACTTACTATGGAGGTCCAATGGTTGACATCCTTTTCGGCTGCATGGCAGATACAGGCACATCCGTGTATGTATATGGGACAGGCACTTCTGAGGTTATAGGTACATCAGGCGTTTTTCAACGCGTACCGAATGGCGGCGGCAATGCCTGCCTTTCAAAATTCAGTTCATCGGGAGCCTATCTCTGGGGTACCTTTTATGGTGTAAATGGTGCAAGGATCCTGAATGCTGCCGTTGATGACAGTGGCTACGTGTATGTAACCGGAATCACAAGCGATCAGAATAATGTAATCCCTTCACCGAACGGATACATGACCGAATACCAGGGAGGGTTCCAGGATGCTTTCCTTGCAAAATTCAATGGTACCGGACAGAGGGTATGGGGAACCTATTATGGCGGAGCTGACCAGGATAGTGAAACTTGCGTGGCTGTGGATGCTAATGATAACATCTTTCTGAGTGGCTCTACATGGTCTGGGAATGATTCGGAAAATCCTCCCGCCTGTTCCCGATCTGCCCATCAGAATCATATAGCAACTCCGGGGTCTTTTCAACCAGACAGTATGTCGTGGGTGAACGCCTTTCTTGTTAAATTCTCTGATTGCTACTCCCCGGATACCGCAATGCAAATTAATGGTCCATTGGTTCTTTGCAAAAATTCCACTGGGGTGGTTTTCACTATCCCCCTGATCACCGGGGCTACCGATTATCACTGGTGTGTTTCCGGTAACCTGACCATTGTTGGGGGACAAGGTACAACCGCTATAACATTCAATGTTGGTTCAAATCTCGGGTTCGATACCATATCCGTTTATGGGATCAATGCCTGTGACAATGGTTTCCCGAAAAGTATCGTCCGTCAGGTATTGGCAAGGCCCAACCCGGTAATTTCCGGTACCGATACTACCTGCACCGGTATGGCTAACCTGTTTACAACTGTTGGAGGAAAAAGCATTTACGTTTGGACGTTTTCACCAGGTCACACTTTAGTTTCAGGAGGAACGGTATCCGACAGTTCATGCACAGTCTATTGGGCCACAGGCGGCGCAAATTGGGTCCGATTGAATTATACCGATACAACAGGTTGCGATGCGCTTGATCCGGTGCAATTCGATATATGGGTCAATGCCGGTTCTCAGGTTTCAGTGAATATAACCCCGTCGGTCAATCCGGTTTGCATAGGCAACCCTGTAATATTTACCGCAGCCGGACTGAATGGAGGTTCATCCCCGGTTTATCAATGGAAAGTGAACGGTATTGATGCAGGCGCTAATAATCCTGTTTTTTCGTATTCCCCGGTTGACGGAGATATGGTGACTTGTATCCTGAGTTCCGACCTGACCTGTGCTTCGAACAACCCAGATACATCTAATGCCATCACTATGGCGGTCAATCCGATTCTCCCGGTTTCGGTGAGCATCATTTCTTCCATGAACACTGTTTGCGCCGGAACACAGGTTAACTTTACCGCCGTTCCTGTCAATGGCGGAACTACGCCTCAATATCAATGGAAGTTGAATGGATTGATTGTCGGAACAAATTCACCGAATTATTCATACATGCCTGTCAATGGCGACGCCATTACCTGCACTTTGAATTCGAATGTACTCTGTCCTTCGGGAAACCCGGCAATTTCAAATGAAGTCGCGATGACGGTAAACCCCATTTTGCCGGTTGGCGTTTCGATCGTTGCATCATCCAATCCATTCTGTGCCGGATCACCCGTTACCTTTACAGCAGCCGCCATGCATGGCGGTTCTACGCCGTTGTTTCAATGG
>JAPLDO010000011.1 GCA_026391715.1 Bacteroidota bacterium | reverse complement strand
TGGTTTTGTGAAAACCAGATACTATCCGAATCCATTGGAAAATATTGATATTCATGCTGAAATTACCAACGGTAACGGTACGATGCAGGATGTGAAAATTTTGGTTAAACCCATTACTTTCCTTTTTGAAGGAAAAACCTTTACCCTTAATTCTTCACTCAGCAACCTCGATAACCTGAAATATGATCTTCAGGCAAAAGGTATTATTGACCTCGGAAAGGTCTATAAAGTTTTTTCACAAAAGGGGATGGACCTGGATGGCTATATTGAAAGCAATCTTTCGCTGAGCGGTTTACAAAGCGACGCCACATCAGGGCGGTATGAAAAGCTGAGAAACTCGGGAACTCTGAAACTTCGGAACATCTCATTTTCTTCGGAACTTTTCCCGAAACCTTTTATAATCCGCGCCGGGAATTTCAGGTTCGATCAGGAAAAGATATGGTTTGATAATTTTCTTGCCAATTACGGATCTTCCGATTTCAGAATAAAAGGCGCGCTGAGCAATATATTGAATTTTGCTTTGTTAAAAGGCGGGATTCTCAAAGGAGATTTTCAACTCAATTCCGATTGTGTTAATGTTGATGAATTTATGGTTTTTGCTCCCGCCAATAATGGCAAGGCAGTAACGAAGCCTGCGGAATCCGGTGTAGTGATTATTCCTCGCGATCTCGAAATTAATTTCAATGCCGCGATTATGAAAACTGCCTTCAAGGGACTTGATATCCGGGATTTGAAAGGCGATATTGATTTGAAGGAAGGGATTCTTGTTCTTAGCAAAGCCGGATTCAACCTGATTGATTGCAAAGTTGACATGAACGCCACTTATGGAAGCATCACGCCGAATAAAGCTTTCTTTGATTTTCAAATAAAAGCAGAAGAGTTCGATATCAAACGCGCATACAATGAGATTGCTATGATTCGCGAACTTGCTTCGTCGGCTGAAAAAGCTGAGGGTATTGTTTCACTCGAATACAGTCTCAAAGGCAGGCTGAACGGAGACATGTTCCCTGTTTTACCTTCACTGGAAGGCGGCGGCACAGTTTCTTTGAAAAAGATAAAAGTATATGGACTGAAACTTTTTAACGACATCAGTAAAAACACGCAAAAGTCGGGGTTAAGCAACCCCGACATGTCGAAAGTTGATATAAAATCCACCATTAAGAATAACACCATCACGGTGGAGCAGTTCAAATTTAAGGTTAAGGGAATCCGTTTAAAAATTTCGGGAACTACCTCATTCGACAGTAAGTTGAATCTGAAGATCAGGCTAGGACTGGGTCCGTTTGGAATTATCGGCATTCCGATGAAGATTACTGGCACAATGGAAAATCTGAAGATCAGGTATGGCAGGGGAAAAGAATCTGACGAGTTGAAGGAAGCCGATTACACCGATGAATTGCCCGCCGAAATGCTGGAGCGCATCAAAAACGCCAAAGACGATAGCGGGGATGAGCCTGAACCGGAGAAGTGATCAATTCATTAACAGATATTCAAGTGTTGTTTTTTGGGTTTTGAAGGTCATATCATCAAACTACATCCCCGCGCCTGCGCTGCATCGAATCGTCCAAATACCTCGAATTCGCCGTTAGCTGAAATTCGTCCGAGATCCTGGGTTTCGATAAAGCTACAGGAATTGTAGTTGGCGAGGTCAATTATGCTGACGCCTCCGGTTACTCCTGCGGCAGCCCAGCTTAGCGGGTCGTTAATGTCGCGGATCATCACCTTCATCCAGTGCGGAGCGCTAAAAAGACCTTTTCCGGTTGACCAGGCTTGCGAGAGTAACTCGGTCATACCATATTCAGAATGGATTTGTTCCACGCCATATCCCTGGCAGAGTTGTTCGTGAAGTTCTTCGCGTAGCAACTCCTGTCGGCGTCCCTTCATCCCACCGGTTTCAACAACCATCAGCGGGGAATAATTTCCAGAATATTTTGCGGCAAAATCAAGCAGCGCATAAGCCAGTCCAATAAGCATTATACGTTTACCAGCCGGTCGTTTCTGTGTCAATCTGGCTTTTAACCCGGAATGACTGGCGAGAAAAAAACCATTTTCGGGACTGCTGCTCAAATCCATAAGATTGCGAATCATATAAACCAGTGAGGATTCTGGCGCCTGGTCGGGCGTAGGCATGAGAGCGAGGAACTGCACATCGGCAGGATCGCCGTACCTAAGACGGAATCCGCTGACAAACGACTTGCGATACAATCCCAGATCGGCAACCAGATGCCGACTACGTTCCATCCCTGTAGTGCCGCTGCTGCGAAAAATACCCTGTGGCGGCGAACTGCCACAAATTACTTCGCGCGACTTGAAAAATTCAATGGGAAGAAACGGAATATCTTCCAACCGGCGAACTTCTTCAGGATTTATTCTACGAACATCAGCAAATTCCTTATATACAGCGTTGTGCAGATATTGATGCTGGAAGGTTTCGAGCGCCATAGCGGTGAATTGCGCTTCGTTTGTGATGGCAAAGATTTTATCTGGGGAATGCATTTGATTGGTTGGTAAGTTGGTAAGTTGGTAAGTTGGTAAGTTGGTAAGTTGGTAAGTTGGTAAGTTGGTAAGTTGGTAAGTTGGTAAGATAGTGGGTTGTTTGCTTTTTCTATATCTTTACAGCCGCAAAAATAATGAATAAACTTCTTTGTCATGATTTCTTTCAGATATTGGTACGTAAGATCGTGGATATTCAGTTCCATTGTACTGATTTGTTGGATGACGCTGTTGCCGTCGTGCATGAAAAAGGAGAAATTTCCCGATGTTCCGCAGATAGCTTTTGAGAATTTCACTCTTGAATTTGACTCAAACATATATGCCCAACGCGGGTATTTAACGATTTCTTTCAAGGATGGCGATGGCGACATAGGATTGCATCCCGACCAAAAAGATCCGCCGTTCGACACAGGAGGAATTTACTATTACAACTATATCATTGATTACTTTGAGATGCAAAACGGGCAATTTGTCAAAATTGAGTTGGATCCCTCCTATAATGCACGGATACCGCATTTAACCGCCAATGATGAGAGCAGGGCTATCAAAGGGATTATTGTTGATACGCTTCCTCTCAACCCGGTTCCGGTTTTTGATACAATCAAGCTGAAATTTTTCATTTACGACCGCGCACTGAACAAAAGCAACGTGGATTCTACGCCACCCATCATTCTCAGGAGACGGTAATTTTTCATGGAAAGAATATATGCCGACCGGAAATATATCATCATTGGGTTTTTCCTGCTGATTGGTCTGATCTTTCTCGTCAGGCTTTTTTATGTTCAGATTCTGGTTGATAAATATATCCTTTCGGCAAACAACAATGTGCTTCGTTACATTACTCAATATCCTGCGCGGGGTCTGATCTTTGATCGCAATGACAAACTACTCGTTTATAATGAAGCTGCTTATGATCTGATGGTAGTGCCACGCCAGGTGAGAAACCCCGATACCTCTGCCTTGTGTGAATTTCTTGGTATTACAACCGCAGATTTCAATCTCAGGTTGGAGAAAGCCAGAGCATTTTCGTCCTTTCGTCCTTCGATTTTCGAGGCGCAAATTACCCGCGAAAGCTACGGATTCCTTGAAGAAAAACTTTTCCGGTTACCAGGATTTTATGTGCAACCTCGCACACTTCGTAAATACACATATCCTGTGGCTGCCCACACCTTCGGCTATATTGGCGAAGCCAATCCCGACCTGATCGCAAAAAATCCATATTACCGATCGGGCGACTACGTTGGAATCAATGGTATTGAGAAATCGTATGAAGAGACCCTTCGCGGCAGGAAAGGAATGAAAATTCATGTTTATGATGTACTGAACCGCGACAAGGGTAGTTTCCGCGAGGGAAAGTACGATACTTCTTCAATGGCAGGAACCAACCTCTATTCATCTCTTGACGCCGAATTACAGGAATATGGCGAACTGCTTATGACCAATAAAAAAGGAAGTATTGTAGCCATTGAACCGCAAACCGGAGAAATCCTCGCCATTGTATCAAGTCCATCTTACGATCCAAATCTTCTGGCAGGAAACATCAGGAAAAAAAATTACGCATTACTGCTTGCCGACACGGTTTTTGTTCCCCTTTTTAATCGCGCATTGATGGCGCAATATCCTCCGGGCTCAACTTTTAAGTTGGTTGACGCGCTAATCGGACAACAGGAAGGCGTTATTACGCCTGATACCCGCTACCCGTGTGGAGGCGGATTTTCGCTCGGTAACGGGAAACAGGTTGCATGTCATCCGCATCCATCGCCGCTTGACCTGATCGGCGCTATCCAGATTTCGTGCAACGCCTATTTCTGCCGGGTTTTTCGAGCTATTATTGACAATAAGAAGTTCCTCAACACCAGGCTATCTTATGAAAACTGGAGGAAGTTAGTAATGAGTTTCGGATTCGGCAGAAAACTTGGCATTGACATTTCCGGTGAACTTACTGGCAACATCCCCACTCCAAATTATTACGACAAGTATCATGGTAAAAACCGCTGGCGTTCAATGACCATCATTTCGCTGGGGATAGGTCAGGGAGAGATCGGGATCACTCCCATCCAGTTGGCAAATCTGGCCGCGCTGATCGCCAATAAAGGATGGTTCTACACGCCGCACATTGTTCATGCTATCGGAAGGAAAGACAGTTTGAATACTGAATATAGTGAAAAACATCACACATTGGTTGATCCGCGATATTTTGACGTTGTAATTGAAGGGATGGCAAACGTAATGACAGCAGGCACGGCAACAGGGGCAAAACTCGATAGTGTGACTATTTGCGGAAAGACTGGCACGGCGCAAAATCCGCACGGCAAAAACCACTCTGTTTTCATTGCTTTTGCCCCGCGCGAAAATCCTAAGATCGCTATTTCGGTGGTATGCGAAAATGCAGGATTCGGATCAACATGGGCGGCGCCCATTGCGAGTCTGATGATTGAGAAGTACCTGAAACGCGAGATAAAAAGGAAAGAGATTGAAGAGCGGATGATAAACGGTAATCTAATTAATGGTAAAACCATCATCAGTGAGGGAGGACAAGGGCATATTTTACAAGATTGACTGGGTACTTGTGACATTGTACCTCGCGCTGGTCTTTATTGGCTGGCTGAATATCTATGCGGCAGTGTACGATGAAAATTACAACCACATTATTGACCTTTCGCAGAAATACGGAAAACAGATGCTTTTCATCATTGCCGCCTCACTGCTCGCCATGGGAATCCTGATTATTGATCCCAAATTCTTTTCGCAGTTTACCTGGTTTATCTACGGATTTTTCCTGTTTATGCTCATTATCGTGATCTTTTCCGGTCGCGAAGTTTCCGGGTCAAAGGGATGGTTTGGAATTGGCGGTTTCGGAATCCAGCCGGCAGAATTTGCAAAGATGGCTACCGCCCTCGCCCTTGCTAAATACCTTTCAACTCTTGATGTAAACATCTCCCGGTTTCGCGATCAAATGATAGCTACATCCATAATCCTGGTTCCGGCTGTTGTTGTAATTCTTCAACACGACACCGGATCTGCAATCGTATTTCTGACGCTTGTAATCGTTCTTTACCGCGCCGGATTACACGGATATATTCCACTGGCTTTCATTTTATTGCCTTTATTAGGGGTATTATCTCTCTTAATGAACAAACTCATTCTTTCGGGCATCCTGTTGGTCATTGCTACCGGATTTTGGTTTTTCAGTAACAGGAGAGTGCGTACAGTTATGGTTATCGCCTTGCTTTTTCTGGGGTCGCTCGCCTTTGTATTTTCAGTAGATTTCAGCGTGAATCGCATCCTCGAAGTTCACCAGCAGAACAGAATTCACGTGTTGCTCGGTCAAACCATTGATCTCAAAGGAGCAGGTTACAATGTAAACCAGTCGCTTATAGCAATTGGTTCGGGCGGCGCTTTCGGTAAGGGTTTTTTACAGGGAACCCAAACTAAATATAATTTCGTTCCGGAACAAAGCACAGATTTCATTTTCTGCACTATTGGCGAAGAATGGGGATTTGTTGGTTCGGCAATTCTTATTCTGCTTTACCTGACCCTTTTCATTAGGATCATTTTAAACGCCGAGCGACAGCGGTCGCGATTCAGCCGGTATTATGGGTATGGCGTGGCTTCCATCCTTTTCTTTCATTTTGCCATCAATATTGGCATGACGCTGGGACTTGTGCCTGTTATTGGATGGGCTTATACCATTTTATTATTTATCTTTATCCGCCAGGATTCATCCCGCTACGAACTTGTTTAACTGATGCCTCCAAGAACCAAAACCTCTGAAGAACCGCGTACCATTCTCGTGAAAAATATGACAAGCAGTTGTTGCGTACATCTGGCGCGTCTAATTTTATCAATAGATGGAATTGTAATACACGAAATCAAACCGGGCAAACTTGTTTTGTCCATTGATGCGAAAAAAATCACCTGGAAAAAGATTGAAGCAATTCTGGCAGGGTATGGAATTGAGATTATCCGCGACCGCGAGAAAGCGCTTGTAGAGCAGATTAAAATGGCAATGATTGATCTGGTGCAAAACTCCACCTACAATGCCATGGTGCGAAATTCAGATTATCTGGTTGAACGTTTCGGCATGTCATATCCGTATATAACCACTTTGTTTTCAAAACACGAAAACACAACGCTTGAGAAATTCACCATCCAGCTAAAAATAGAAAAGGTAAAAGAGCTAATAAGGTATGGTGAACTCACCCTCAGCGAAATCGCTTATATGATGGGATACAGCAGTGTGCAATACCTTTCAACGCAATTCAAAAGCATAACCGGCGTCTCCGTAACTGATTTTAAGGTTACGCCATTCGCGGAAGATGTTGCGCAGTGAACACCATAAAATCTTACTGTTTCTCATTGTTACCTTGGGATTTGACGCTTTGGGTTGTTTCAGCCCGACAGGATATAAAAAGGCTATGAGCCTGCAAGTTTATACATTTACTATTTTTCTTTTCATCCTGTAAGCTATTCTTTCAGATTCCTCGATTTTATCTTTGGCGCAGATTTCAAAGAACGCGGAGAACTCCTTTTCGAAATGCAGCTCATCATATTCCTGAAAAATATCTTTCCTTGATTCAAGCAGTTTTTTTACCTGAGAATCCGTTTTGGGTACAAATTCAATGATCAGGTTGTCGCTTAACCTGCTAAAAAATTGGGCTATTCTGACAAATGGCAAATTATTGGATATTGCCAGGTGATGGATAATGGCGAGTGCAAGAATGGCGTCGGGTTGTGTCCGTTTTGTCATCGCCATTCGCTCATTATTATTCCAGCCAATGGATGGGCTGGGATTGGTGAGATCCATGACCAACGGCAGAAGGTTATTTATTTTGTGCTGTTTAACGAAATTGTAATTGGATTCTACCGCTAATGGATCGATGTCAAATGCAATGCAATTTATTCCAAGCTGCGAGGCAATTCTTGTAAATTCCCCGGTATTGGCTCCTAAATCCCATAGAGTTTTTGGATTAATATCATTAAGGTACGAGGCAATAATCTCTTTCTTATGAGTGAATGATCGGTTATTGTAATTGGTAAAAGTATAGTAATCGCCCCATTCCGTATTCTGACTTTTTAACTTGAATTTCCTGACCATATAAGTCAAACTATCAATGAGCGCCGTTAAGTTTGATAGTTTGATTTTGATATTTTTTGATGCAGAGCCTTTGCTTTCATACTTTTTCTGAGATCGGGCATGCAGGTGAATGTGCAATAAAAGTAAAAAATTTATCCTGGTTTTGAAAGGTAACAAACTGCTTGATAAATCGAGTGGGATGCCATCAATGTATAATTTCAGCAATTGGTTTAACCTGATATCCGTAAAGCTCATCAAGGAAAGAGGCGCGATAAAATGCTGGCAAAATTGTTTGTAAGCCTCCCACGGCTTGCCCTCCGTATATTTTTCAAATGAAAGGGTATCAATAAAAATCGGTTTGCCATTATGAAATTGAATATTATAGGCGCTGCCGTCTTTCAATGTCATGCCATGTTGAAGAGCGCTCTTTTGAATCTTCAGGGTTGTCAACGCGGCGTCTTGTAACTGGCTGAACGACCATTCGTAAGGATAGGATATAAAGCTGATTTTCTCAGGTTCAATAACTTTATAAGCGTTATTATTCAGTCCTTTGTGATTTTCAATCTCCTGATGCTTAACCAGAAGCTCTTTTTCACATAATGCATTATAAAGACCAGAACTCATTAATAGCTCATAATCATTTTGATAAGGCTTATTTATCTGCCTGTAAAGTTTTTCTCCTTCGAAAAACAAAAATCCGTTGGGATCGCGGAATGAACTCTCATGTATTTTGCTATGATTCATTATAACTGAATTCAATTAGTTCTTTTCTCTTATCACCAACTCTGTCACAGCCATCCCTAACATCCGGGGGTCATTTATTTGCTCAAGTTCGCTGGGTGAAGCAGGGTTGCTGACCTGGAACAAAACATTAACCAACCCATTATGAACAAGGTTTTTTGGAATGGCAGCTTCATGCCAATGATCTCCTTTCACAATCCACTCTGCAACCTTTTGACCATTTATTAAAACATTCACCTTTTGATGATCAATTTTTCCACTTGCCAGATATCCCGAACATTTCAAAGCTAAAACCAAATTTTTTTGTTGCCTTTTAGGAAGCTGAAAGTGCATCCCTGCGATTTTGCCGTCAGTCCAGCGATGATCGGATTCCTGATTGCACCATCCGCCCAAAACATAGTTGCCAGACTTCCCTGCCACAGTAAATTCAATTTTCTGATCAATTGCATAATGATTTTTAGAAGATGTATTAATATTGCCTTTTGACGTGTACATGTGGCTTCCTAATTGCCAGCTTTCCCCTTTATAAGCCGGGCCTGAAACGATGTACTCTGTCATGTCAGGGATATAATCACGTTCCCAATCATCATTCCAGTCATAAAATAAAAAGGTGCGAAGTCGCTCCTGCCCATTTTTAGCCGAATCAAACCCGGCATAGTCCAGATGTTGATTTTTAACATTTAACAGGCATCCTAAATCTGAATTATAGAGTGGTATATCATTAACAACCAACTCTCCTTTTGCCAAGGGTGGTTTGTGGAGCAATAACGCCAGGGCTGAAGACCGGACTTTTTTTGGTACGCGCCCAATTACCGGGCTGATTGGAGGCATGGCAAGGGTGCCATGATCAGCCATTATTACGATTTCTGAATTATCGTAAAGGTTTAAATCTTGTAATTTTTTTAATATTCTTTGAGCTAAGACGAGTGCGCCTCTTGTCTGTCGTATATATCCACCTGGACCGCCAAGGGCAGGGTCATAGTGCAGATTTTCATCAATACAAACGGGAAAATGAGGGGTAAAAAAATGAATGAATTTAAATGTACCTACCTTATTATCTGCATTAATGGTAGCTTGTTTTTCAAAAAGTTCAACGAACCGAATGTCCCTCCCATATTCAGCAGGCGGATAACCTTTTTTTTCCCAGAAAGATAAGAACCAGGCGCCCTTGTTGTAAATATTTTTTTTAAATATAGTTGGAGAACATCTGAAAATACCATAGTCTAAAAACTTAATCACAGGAGAAACAATAGTGAAAGAAAAATTTGTAAAAATATCCTTAATCATTAAATATCTGGGATAAACGCCCAGTATCTTGGAATTGTATCCTTTTTTCTGATAATATTGCTGAAGATCACAATTGGAAACAGAGTCCCGAAAAAAATCATCAAACACTTCCTGGTTTTTATACAACTTGCCGCTTACAATAGCGGGAATACTCGGAGCCGTAGTTGGGTAATGACTTATTGTGTTTTTATAAAATGTAAAGCCATCAAGGAAGGAAACCTCTTCGGGATATTCCTTGCGTATTAAATCAAAATAGTCTGATTGAAAGCCATCTAACAGGATTACAAGAATATTATTCTTTTCATGGAAAAAAAATACATCATCAATATCTTTTTGAACATATACCTTTTTTATTTTTGAGGGCGCTGAAATAAAACTGATTGCAATAGAGAGAAATCCCAGAAGAAACAATGCCTGAAGTATAATTTTCTTCAGCTTATCCTTTCCGCGGAAAAAAATAAGAATCACAGATGCGAGTACGATCAACCAAACAACCGCTTCAATCCACATTTGAATTTTCCATTGGGTCCAATCAATATCCTGTCCGTCAAGAAGCCCAAATTTCCATGCAAACAGTTGGCTTTGAATCCAGATTGCGACAGCAAAACCTACCAGAAATCCTGCCATAATGTTAAAGGATTTGGGGCGACTCCATAAAAAATAAAGAAGAAGGGAGAAGATCAATGACAGCGCCAAAAAAAGTCCGGTTAAAGGAAAAATCACCTCCAGGAGTGAAAATTCAATATCATTAATATTCCCGAAATAAAAAGAAAGAGGCGCTGTAAAAAACAGCATAAATGGCAAAATAAATGACGCTGCCAACAGAAAAATCCATGATTTTTTCATCTATTAATTTTTGAATGCAAATTCCACATTGCTAAACCAATGGGGTTATTTTTATCAATTCATTGGAGAAAAGGATTACCGACATTAATTGTTATGATATTGTTTATGAGCTAATTATAACCAGAGGCTTATTAATTTGCAAAACTATGAAAAATTCATTCACGCTTGCCTGGATTGCAGTAAAATCGTTAGTTTTGTAAAAAATCTGACAAATCATTTGATGAAAAACCCTGTTATATCTGATAAAAATAACTTAAACCCATTCAAGCGCGGAATTGAGCAGGGAATATCCCTTTTTACTGCCGTAAAAAATCGAAAAGATACATTAACGGAGGCTTTAAAAACGTGGGTTTCCCAT
>JAPLDO010000045.1 GCA_026391715.1 Bacteroidota bacterium | reverse complement strand
TCAACGATGCTCGATGTGAATTCAACTTCCCGTGGCATCTTATTCCCGAGGATGACCCAGGCCCAGATTGCTGCAATTCCGACGCCTGCCAGCGGATTGGTGGTGTTTTGCACCACCGACAATAAATTTTACACGTACGTTGCAAGCGTCAGCCTCTGGAAAGAGATTTTATATGGCAACGGAACCATCGCAAAGTTTTCCTGCGGCGCTCCCATTGCCGTTAACCATGTAGCAGGAGCTGTAGCGCCGGTTTCCAAAAATGTAACCTACAATACAGTAACCAATATTCCCGGCGAACCATCGAAATGCTGGATTACCAGCAACCTCGGCGCCGACCGCCAGGCAACCGCCAAAGATGATGCTACCGAAGCTTCAGCTGGATGGTACTGGCAATATAACCGCAAACAGGGGTACAAGCATGATGGTTCAACCCGGACGCCCAATACTGCCTGGATTCTGCCGATCAGCGAAAATCTTGACTGGCAGGCAGCCAACGACCCCTGTACACTGGAACTTGGCAGCAGTTGGCGATTACCAACACATTTTGAATGGAATAATGTCAATGTGGGTGGCGGCTGGACGAACTGGGACGGTCCCTGGAATTCCGGGTTGAAACTTCATGCAGCAGGTGGTTTGCAGTACTACGATGGTTCGCTCATTAGCCGGGGTGCAAGCGCTAACTATTGGTCCGGCGACCAGCACAGCGCGACCCATGCCTGGACACTGAACTTCTACAGTACCGGCATTATACTCAATAATCCGGACAAATCGTACGCGTTTCCTGTTCGTTGCCTGAAAAACAATTGATGATTGAGTTTCAAAGTTGTACAATAGCCAAAAAAGTAATGATGAGAAAACTTTTCATGCTGTTTTTCCTTGGCGGGTGTATTTGTGTAAATGGCCAGGTAGCTGTAAACACCGATGGCGCCGCCCCGGATCCTTCCGCGATGCTGGATGTTAAATCAACCTCAAAAGGCATTCTTCTTCCAAGGATGACCCTTGCACAGCGGAGTGCGATCGCAAGTCCGGCTAACGGTCTGATGATCTATCAAACGGATAATTCTCCCGGATTTTATTATAATGCGGGTTCCGGTGTCAGTCCGGTTTGGGTCGTTGCCGGAACCGGCTCCGGTTGGGGGCTGAGCGGTAACAGCGGCACATCAGCCGGTGCCAATTTTATCGGGACCACCGACAATGCCCCGCTAACTTTTAAGTCAAATAATCAGTTGGTTGGTAAAATTGACCTTTCTTCGTTCAATACGTCGTTTGGTTATAATTCGCTAATTGCAAATACAACCGGAAACTTTAATACGGGCATGGGAAACCAAACACTCCTGTCCAATACAGCCGGTATGTTCAATACAGCCGTCGGGGCAATCGCGCTCTTTAGTAACACTGCCGGATCAAATAATACAGCAATTGGAATGATGGCTCTTTCTTCCAATACAACCGCTGTCGGCAACACCGCAACGGGTTTTTCAGCGCTGGCAAATAATACCACCGGAGAAAACAATACAGCCAGCGGATCCGAGTCACTGGGGTTAAACACCACAGGAGACAACAATACTGCATCCGGATGGCAGTCGCTCAATCTTAATACCACCGGAAATTCAAACACCGCCGTTGGGGGCAGTTCGCTTCATAACAATACAACCGGATATGAAAATACTGCGGTTGGTGGAAATGCCATGTTTTTCAACACGACCGGATATGAGAACACAGCAGTTGGGATGCATGCCCTTTTTTCCAATACAGAAGGAGTCTTAAATACCGCTGTTGGATGGCAATCGCTTTACACCAACACATCCGGAGGCTGGAATACTGCCACAGGGTATTGGGCATTGTCATTTAATACCATTGGATACCGTAACACAGCAAGCGGAGTGCGTGCGCTTACCGACAATACTACCGGGAACAACAATACAGCCTATGGTGTGGATGCGCTGAGTTGGAATACCGAAGGATTCCAGAATACATCTTTTGGAGCCCATTCATTGGTAAGCAACATTACAGGTTCATACAATACAGCCGTGGGATATAATACGGGACCTGTTTATGGTTACAATTATAATACGACCTGTATTGGGATTGACGCCAAAGCGCTTGGCGACAATATGGTCAGGCTGGGAAACATTTTTGTAACATCCATCGGAGGATATGCCGACTGGACAAACATTTCCGACAGCCGGTTCAAGGAGAATGTGAAGGAAGATGTTCCCGGACTAAGTTTTATCACCCAATTGCGCCCGGTTACTTATCAATTGAACCGGGATAAGATCAATGAATATACAGGTGTAACCGAAAGCCAAAACAAACTCAGGGAGAAGGACCCTAACCTGAAGTTCCATACCGGCGACAAATACAGCCAGGTTACTACTGGCTTCATTGCCCAGGAAGTGGAAACGGCTGCCCGAAAGATTGGTTTTGATTTCAGCGGCGTGGATGCGCCGAAAAATGAAAATGATTACTACGGATTGCGCTACGCGGAATTTGTGGTTCCGTTGGTAAAAGGGATGCAGGAGCAACAGCAGATGATCATTCAATTAAAACAAGTAAACGAGGAGTTGAAACAAACCGTTGCGCAACTGATAAACCGGATTGAAAAAATAGAGAATAGAAAATGAGCCCTATTCGAAAATCAAACAAATGAATTAACCCTAAACCATGATTTCATGAAAACAACCAGTAAATTTAATGTTTCCGCGATTTTCGCGGCGTTATTCGTAGTTGCAGCAGGTCACTCCCCGGCCACTGCCGATAACGTGATCGCCAGCGGGACCAACTTTATCGTGCTTCCCGGAACTAAGGTAGTCTCCTCCGAAAACCTCGTTGTGAAAAGCGGGGCAACCCTTGACAATTCCGGAACGCTGATCCTGAAAAAGGGATTAACAAACGAATATGCCTCACCGAATTCAATCGGAGCGGGAACGGCAGAATTTTCGGGAACGTCGGCTCAAACCATCAGCGGACAAAATATCATCCAGAACCTTACGGCAAACAATGCTGCCGGGGTTACCATTGGCGGGAACACCAGGGTTAATGGTACTCTTACACTAACGAACGGGAAAGTGACCCTTGGTTCCAGCAACCTGCTTCTGGGCGTTGCGGCTACCATTGCAGGCACGCCATCGGCAACCGTCATGATTATCGTAACGGGGACAGGCGAACTCCGGAAAGAGTTTGCATCCGGATTCACCGGCGCGTTCAGTTATCCGGTTGGCGATGATACCGGCACCCCGGAGTATTCGCCGGTTACCCTCACCTTCACCGGGGGAACTTTTGGCGCCGGAAATTATACGGGAGTGAGCCTGAAAAATCTGGCATACCCCGATCCGAACATCACCGGAAATTTCCTGAACCGATACTGGACACTGAGTCAATCCGGAATCACAAACTTCACCTGCAATGCGGCATTTCAATATGCTGCCGCAGATGTTACCGGAAACGAAAACCTGATCTCCTGCACGAAAGTCAATCCTTCGCCCTGGATCACTTACGCTTTGACCAACGCAGCAACGCACCAGTTAACTGCATCGGGAGTCGCCTCGTTTGGCTCGTTTACCGGCGTGAAAAGTTCCACGCCGCCAGCAAACCAGCAACTGGCAAACATCCTTATTCCAAACGGTGTGACAACTTGTTATGACGCCACGCAAGTGCTTACCGTTGCCGGAAACGGAACAACTTTTCTTGTTGAAAACGGTGGAAGCGTAACTTTTGTGGCAGGCGGCAAAATTTCCCTCCTTGCCGGGGCGAAAGTGAACAGTGGCGGTTATCTTCACGGATACATCACCGCCAACAATACCTTTTGCGGGTCAGCGGCAAATCCTATCGTTGCTAAAGCAGAGAACTCCTCTGAGCTTGGAGTTGAATCCATTGTTCAAAACCGGTTTATCAAAGTTTATCCGAATCCCACTACGGATATTGTCGTTGTGGAGTTGATGGGAATGGATGCAAATGCCATGACCAATATTACCGTTTACACCTTGCAGGGGAAACAAATTCTTGAAAAAACGATGACCGGCGATGTGAAATTCCGGTTCTCGCTTTCAGGAAAACCTGTAGGGATGTACCTGGTTCATGTGCAGGCTGGAGAAAAATCGGAAATCGCGAAGGTTGTTAAAAATTAATGTCGCGAAGTTATTGATTATGAATCTTGTCCGAAAAGTGATTAGAATAATTAACATTTGGCTAAAGCCCGGTTTATTAGCGCCTTGAATTGCCACGACCTTAAGGTCGTGGCAACTGATAAACAGCTTCTTGGTTGGCTTTAGCCAAAATTTTTATAGTTTTCTGAATCCAACCTTGAACCGATTGCATAAACTGTATGCCTTTTACAGCGATCCTCAATTTTCAAGTTAGTTTCAATATCAATCTATTATCATGTAGTTAGAGGTTGGGGGTCAGGAAATCTGAATTTAATCTCAATACCCAAAACCGGCTTAAGACCTTGTACTAAAACCAGGTCAAGTTCGGTTCCATCCTGTGTGCGATAGAACCAGGGGATAACGCCAGGTTTCAGCAAAGCGATTATCTGCTGAATGACAAAACTTTCCCAGGAACTTCCTTTGCCGACAAAACCGTCAAGATCCTCTTTGTTCACAATATTGAACAGTGCATGAAGCAAACCTGTATCGCGGATAAAGATTTTGGGCGATTTAACTATCCGTTTCCTGGAATTGGGCGAGAAAGGATGCAACCGGCGAATTAAAAAGGCATTTTCAAAATAATCAAGATAACGTTTAACTGTATTTACTTCAACGCCCAACGACTTTGAGAGATCAGAATAATTCACAACCTGCGACTGGGCATGGGCTACCATTCGACTCCAGGTCGAGGTAAATAGTCTCCTTTTCAAATTGTGTCTGAAGCATTTTTGCCGCGGTGGTTTTTCCAACCTGCCTTGGACCTGTTAATGCAACACACGGAAAATTGCCAAGATACCGCTGCCCCGACCTTCAGGTCGGGGATAAGGAAACTAAGATGCCCACCTGGCTTTAGCCCAAAACTAAAAATTTTTAGACTAGACTCAATTATGCAATAGGAGCAGTGGTCAATTAATATATACATTTATACAAAAAAGCGGTGTTTTTCTTTTATTGGAAGAATGAAACTATATCTTTGTTTACAAAAAGAATTATGATTTTTGTAGATTTGCTTTACTATAACATCTGACAAATGAAACAGATATGTTCCTCGAAGTAAAAAAAGCCACCTGTTTGCAGGATTACAAACTCCGTTTGGAATTTAATGAAGGAACTGCAATGTTCGTTGGTCGGGAAGACGAACTGAATGGAAAAGTGTTTGAACCATTGAAAAACATTGAGTATTTACAAAATTTTCTTATCCGGTACAACACCATTGAATGGGAGAATGGAGCTGATTTCGCGCCTGAATTTCTGTTCGGGATAGGAAAGAAATTGTAGCTGAGAAAAAAAATTCTTAACAATCCCACTTTTCTGAAAAAAGTAGATTACGAATTGAAATAAAAAGTAATTATAGTCCTCATTCTCAACTTTTTTATCCCATGAAAAAACTTCTTATCCTCACAGGTTTCATTTTTATCTGTAGCCTGCAACCGCTGCTTGCTACCAACGTTTCCGGTGTTATTTCTTCCAATGCCACATGGAATCTGGCCGGGAGTCCTTACATCGTGACCTCCTATGTAACCGTAAACAACGGAGTAACCCTGACGGTAGATTCAGGGGTGACCGTTAAATTCAACGATGGGCAGTACATGCTGGTATATGGCGTCATGAATGCCACCGACGCTACCTTCACTTCCAACAACGCAAGCCCTGTGCCGGGAATCTGGTCGTATATTCAAACCGGGGGCTCCAACACCACGGATGTTGGGTCGGTCAACATGAGCGGCTGCCAGATATCCTATGCCTCAACCTTCTATGTTTACCGGGGAAAAGCGACCCTTACCAATACCGACCTGCTCAATTTCAATACCGACGGTGTGAATGTCATGGCGAATGGCCGTTTTAAAATGACCGGCGGAAGCATCAATACCAACAGCGCCACTGCTGCCGCCTCCTATTCCGGCATCCTGGGGAATACAAGTTCCATTGATACCCTGGCGGGCGTTACGATCCAGCATTTTCAGTATGGGATCAACCTGCAGCAAGGTTCGGCTTTTGACCTTACCAGCGCCATCATCACGGCATGCAACTGGCCGATATACTTTGCCGGAGCAGCCTCCCTGAACCTCCATGGGATCAATTCATTCACCGGGAATACCAATTCGATGGTCAATTTTTCATTCAACAGCGTAACTGGCGCTATGACGCTTCCGGCAATAAACATCCCATATTATTTTTCGACTCAGATTACTATACAGCACGGAGCAAGCATGACCATTCAACCCGGAAATATTATTAAGATGGCGCCGGGTCAATGGCTCGGTGTGTATGGCCAGCTCAATGCCACCAGCGCCATCTTTACATCAGGAAATGCTTCGCCAGCGCCCGGCGATTGGGGTTATATCCAGGTGGGCTCTTTCACGCTTGCAGATTCAGGAAGGGTGACGCTGACCTCCTGTCAGATCCAATATGCTTCGATGTTTTATGTATATAATGGGAAAGCTTCACTTATAAATACAGACCTTTTGAATTTTAATTCACAAGGCGCCCAAATAATGGGAAACGGAAATCTATTCATGACAGGAGGAAGTATTACAACCTCAAGTCCCAATGCCGCTGCTGCCGGATGTAATATTTTTGCCGGTGCAAATGCCCGCGCCGCGATATCGGGGGTTAACATGCAGAACATGCAGTATGGCATTTACCTGAATGCCGATGCAAAAATCAACATTGCCGGCATAACGATCTCAAACTGCAAGTGGCCTGTATTTTATGCCGCTTCGGCAGATCTCACAACTACAGGCACAAATACCATGAATGGCAATGTCAACAAAGCGGCTTACATGGGTTTTTACAATTTTTCTGATACACTGGCCCTCCCAAAACTGCCGGTTCCCTACTATTTTCCGAATACGATGACGATCAATGCCGGCGCACGGATGGTGATCGCCTCGACCAGTATCCTTAAATTCCAGGATTATACTGCGCTTGATGTAAACGGAACCCTGGTGGCAGAAGCAAATCCAGGTGAAAATATCTTTTTTACGAGTTACAAGGATGACAACTGGGGCGGCGACACCAATAACGATGGCACAAACACCACACCGGCATCGGGCAACTGGTATGGCGTGCGGTTTAACGATGCAAGCAATGACGCGACCTGCCTGATGCGCCGTTGCAAGCTCCGCTACGCGGGGTACGGCAACATCGGGGGCGTCTCCATGTACAATGCAAGCCCCACCATCGACCAATGCGACCTCTCGATCAATTACTATGGGGCGTTCATGCAATATGTCTCCAACCCGGTGTTTTCGAACAATACGGTCGGTTCCAGCCTGATGACGCCGATCGCCCTGTCGTACGAGGCAAATCCGGTACTATCGAACAATACCCTCTCTTTTTCCGACAATGCCTACGATGCAATCGGCTTGCTGGGAGGCACAATGACCGCAAATGCCGTGCTTCCGGTCAGGAACTTTACTGCAATTCCCAACATCACCTACCTGATGCTCGACAACATTACCGTACCACAAGGGAAGACCCTGACGATCAACAAAGGAGTGGTGATCAAAGCCTATTATGCAAACTACGGTTATGATTACCGGAAAATTATCGTCGAAGGCAAACTGATTGCCGTTGGTACCCCCGACAGCATGATCGTGCTTACCTCTGCCAGGGATGACAACTTCGGGAACCCGTTCGACACTAACAAGGATGGCTCGCAGACAAGCCCTGCGATAGGCGATTGGGGTGGTTTCCTGTTCAAAGGAACATCCGACACAACCAGTATGTTAAATTATTGCCGGATTTACTATGGCGACAACAATGATCATTTCATTTATTATGATCAAAATCAATGGCCTTATAACATTTACAGGGGTGGCCAGATCACCCTGGAGAATGCCAGTCCTGCCATTACCAATTGCGTGATCAAGCACAATGAATTTGGGGTCTATTGTGCCGGGAATGGCCATCCAAGGATATTCAACAACTCATTTGACCATTCAACCGTTGTTGCCGTTGCCAAATCCATTTCTGCAAACCCCTATTTTGCCGGCAATACCATGATGAATTGCGGATACACTGCCCTGGGCGTCATCGGAGAGCAACTGGGTTCGGGCGGAACATTGGCCAGGCAAAATTTTGCAGGGTACACGAACATCACCTACCTGCTCCTGGATGAATTATTTATCAACACAGGAACCAATGTCACGATTGATTCGGGCGTGGTGATCAAGGTGAATACAACGGCCAACAGAAGGCGGATTGAGGTGAACGGCGGACTGAAGATCAATGGCGGATCTTTGCCCGGAAACGAGGTGGTTTTCACCTCTGCAAAAGATGACAATGCAGGCAATCCGGGCGACTCCAACAACGACGGCAGCCAGACGTCGCCTGCTGGCGGGGACTGGGGACGGATACAGTTCAACGAAACCAGCGACGACCTGTTCTGCAAGGTGAAAAACACCAAAGTTAAATATGGCGGTTTTACCGGTTATTGGTCGGAAACAAAAAGTGGCATGCTCGCTTTCGTCTCTGCCAATACTTCTGTTTCAAATGCATCTCTTTCGGGTTCCTCTAATTATGGTTTCTGGGTTGATGGTTCATCGGTTCCCGTTATCAACGGGGCTATCATCCAGAATTGTGTCAGTGATCCAATGGCTATGTCATTGACCTCGGATCCGCAACTGAACAATATTTCGTTTGTAAACAATGCGAGCAACGGACTCCGGATCATCGAAGGGACACTTTCTTCCAACGCAACATTGAAAAAGAGAAATGTGGCAGGTTATACAAATATTGCATACATCGTCCAGCAGTTGACCATCAGCGCCAATGCAGTACTCACCATTCAGCCCGGGGTTATTATCAAATTTCCATTTTATGAAATTTATAACTATTATTCCTATAAGGGTTGCATCACCGTTAACGGAGGATTATCAGCAGTAGGGACCGCATCGGAACCCATTGTTTTTACTTCCAATCGCGACGACTCAAAAGGAGGGGATACCAACAATGACGGCAATAGTACCATCCCGCAGAAAGGAGACTGGCGATACATCGAATTTAACAGTTCAGGCAATTCCCAGCCAAATAAAATGGAAAACTGTCTGTTTAGTTATGGCGGTGCATTTTCCCCTTATCAGGACAATCCGCAGTATTATTTTAAACGATTTGGTGAAATATGCATCAACAGTACGTCGGTCATCATCGATAGTTGTGTGTTTGAACATTCGGGCAGTTCTGGTATCGGCATATATGGAAATTCCTCCCCGGTCATCTCAAACACTGAATTCAGCAACATAGCCTCCACACCGGTAACAATGAGTTTATTTTCAAATCCTGTTTTTGGGAACAACAACATTGTTTCAAATGTTGGATTGTTTGGTTTGGGCGTAGCTGTTGAAAATTACTCAATTGATGATACGGTAATCAAAAGGAATTTTGCGGGGATACCGAATATTACATACATAATGTTTGGAACTTACGATGGCAACTATTATAATTCCTCCATCAATAGTGGAACAACCATCTGTGTGCCGGAGGGAATCGTGTTCAAATATCAGGGATATTACAATAACGGATCCCTGGGCCAACCATATTTCCGTTGTCTTGATATCAACGGTGCTTTGAAAATTTCCGGAACACAAAACGAACCTGTGGTGTTTACCGATTACCGTGACGATTCATATGGAAATCCAATGGACTCCAATGGCGATGGTTCGTTGACCGCGCCTGCCATCAATCAACAATACATTTTAAAATTCAACGACATCAGCGATGACCAGAATTGCATCATCAACCATGCGATCTTTAAATACCAGAATGACGCGATCATGATCCAGCAAGCCTCGCCAACCATTAAAAACAGCCGTTTTGAAAAGGACAACCGGGGGATAAACATGGCAGGCAATTCCCAGCCGGTGGTTGATTCCTGCACCTTTCACAACCTGACCTACACGCCGCTTGAGTTTTCTCTCGTATCGTATCCGTCGTCAACTGCCGGAAATATCATCTCGGGAACGACCTATAAAGCTTTGGGCGTAAAGGCGGAAACAATGGCGCAGAATATCACTTTGCCAAAACGTGCATTTGGCGGTCAGGTGAACATTCCGTACTATTTTCATGATAATTTTATAATCGGCACAAGTTCTGTAATGACAGTTGAACCTGGCGTGACGCTGAAATTTAACGAAGGCAAGGGATTGAACATCAAGAAAGGTTTGCTTGCAATCGGAGGTGCAACGGCAGACAGCAACATCGTTTTCACCGAAATCCGGGATGATTTCTATGGCGGCGATTCAAATTCTGACAGCACAGCCACCCAACCAGGTGGTGGTGAGTATAATCCTGCCGGTTATATTCGTTCCCCATGGACAGGTCTTACATTTGAAAATGAATCCAACGATGCCCTTTGTAAACTCAACCACTGCATCGTAAGGTTTGCAGGCTATATTAAAACGATACCACTATGGGGGTCTATTCCTGATTTTCCCGGGATCACCCTGAACAGCGCCAGTCCAACGATTTTAAATTCGGCGGTCAATAAAAACCGGATCGGATTGTTGGCCAACGGCGCCTCCAATCCCCTGGTAAACAACTGCGACATTTATGGAAACCAGTTGTACGGAATCCAGAATGTTGGACTCGCCTTTAACATCAACGCCGGGAACTGCTGGTGGGGGAGCAACACCGGTCCCACCCATTCGGGAAATCCGGGAGGTACGGGAGATGCCGTGACCTACATGGTGGATTATACGCCATGGAAAGCCAATGGCGCCGGTGCGCCGCTGATGGGCGATGTGAGCCTCAACGGCAGCGTTTCAGCTTATGACGCTTCATTGGTGTTGAAATACGCGGTCGGTCTTATCCCGCTGACCAGCGTCCAGCAGTTGGTTGCCAATACCAGCGGCGCCGCAGGGATCACCGCCTACGATGCCTCGCTGATCCTGCAATACTCGGTAGGGCTGATCAACTTTTTCCCTGCGGAGCTGCTCAAAGCGGCAAACGCCGCGCTCACAGATCCTCAGCTCATGGTAGGGAATGCAACGGCGACCAGCGGGGAGGAGGTGAGTATTCCCGTCACGGTGATCAATAATTCCGGGATGGTTTCCGGCGATATTTGCCTGAAATATGATCCTGCTTACCTTGAGGTTAAAAATGTTGCCAACCTTATCCAGGGGATGAATTTCAGTTTCAGCAACGACAGCATCAACGGCCTTATTACCATTGCCCTGGCGGGCACAATTCCGCTAAACACGGATACAACGCTGGCAATGGTAACCTTTGCTGTACGTTGTCAGCCATACCAGTCGGTAACAACGCCAATAACGGTCAATGCCTTTCTTGCCAACGAAACCGATCTGACTGCCAACGCAATTAGTGGAAGCGTTACCATTCATGGCATGTTGACCGGCATCCCGGGAGGCAGCGATCTGACGCCTGCCAAAATGTTGCCGGTTTTCCCCAACCCTGCAACCGGTGACGCCACACTCACCTGGTTTTTAAATGTCGACAATCAGTATGTTACGATACAGATTTTTAACATGATGGGACAAAAAATGGCCACCATTGCCGATGGTCCAATGTCCATTGGAAAGCATTCTGTAACCCTCTCCGCCACAACCTTGAACCTTAAACCCGGAACCTACCTGATCCGGTTGTCGGCGGATGGGTTTGTTCAGACACAGATTCTGCAATTAACGAGGTAAACGAAACAGTATGAAAAAAATATTTTTCACCATAAGTTTTTTGTGGATGGTTGTGGCAATTCAACAAGTGCAGGCACAGACTGTTCAAATGCGGATTCCGGACAGTACGGCGCTTTCAGGGAATTTCATAGACTTGCCTGTTTACGCCGACAACACCCTCACCGGGCAGAATATTTTTTCCTACACGCTGCAAATCACCTTCAACCAGAATTATCTTCAGTTGATCTCCGTTTTCACAACCGGAACCATCAGCAACGCTTTTGGCAACCCGATTATAAATACCACGGTTCCCGGCCAGGTGACTATGGCAGGCGCCGGAACAACACCGCTGACCGGGATCGGGAAATTCATCTGTATCCGTTTCAAGGCTTTGCAGCCAGCGTGGATTGCGGTCAGTTTTTCCGGGGTTCAAAATAATTTCTTCAACGAAGGGATCCCTGCAATGGACCTTGACAATGGATGGCTCACGATCAATACGCCACCTTCTGTTGCTATCAATCCGAATTCCGGTTCGGTCACCAAAGGGGAGACGATGCAATTCACGGTTTCAGGGGGCTTGGCGCCCTATCAGTGGTCGGTTACAAACGCCGCGGTCTCTTCGGTCAGTTCAAGCGGACTCATGACCGCCACTCAGGCTGGATTTACCAAAGTTATTGTGACAGATAATCAGGGATTGCGCGATACGACCAACAGTTTTATCGAGATTCGGCCTATGCGGCTTTCCATCCCGACGAATCTGAGCCAGATCCAAGGACAGTATATCAACATCCCGGTCAACGCTACCGATCTGAGCGGACTGGGGATATATTCGGGCGGGTTCAGTTTCAGCTACAATCAGAACCTGCTCATTCCGATGGGCATTGTTCAGACAGGGACGTTATTGTCAACTTATCCCGTGCCGGTTTACAATGCAACGGTCCCGGGAACCTTCACGATCAATTTTGCCGGTACGACTGCCTTATCGGGCAGTGGTGTTCTGATCTATGTAAAATTCCAGGTCTCGACGACCAGTACGGGAACCTCTGCACTCACTTTCATCAGTGGATTGTTCAATGAGGATATGGTACCCAATTTCACCAATGGCCAGTTTACAACGGTCAGCCTGCCATCATTGTCCATTACGCCCGCTTCCGGAACCCTGGTTGCCGGGCAGACCAAACAGTTCACCCTGAATGGAGTGGGAACGCCTCCTATTATCTGGAGCGTCAGCAATTCCGGTGTTGCAAACATCAGTTCTACCGGTTTGATGACCACTACCCATGGCGGGAATGTAACCGTAACGGCGGCCGATTTTTTTGGAGCAACTGCCACATCCGGGAACTGGCTGGTGTATGATACCCGTGTCTGGATGCCCGATACCGCTACCTGCCCGGCAGCAGGGGAATTCTATTATCCGATCACGATAGAGGCATTGCCTTCAGAGGAAGATGTAAGTTCAATCCAGGCTACCGTCACCTACAATTCCACCTACCTGACATTCGCCGAACTGGTCAGCAATGGAACATTGACCCAGGGGTGGTCGTATGTGGCCAACCCTGCTGCCGGACAGGTGATCTTTGCGGGATCCGGGGTCAATTCATTCAGCGCAGCCGGTGTGCTGGTCAAGCTGAGGTTTACGCTTAAACCGGCGTTTGTAGTGGGCTCAAATGCAAATTTGCAACTTCCATCACTTCTGTTGAACGAAGGATTTCCGAATCCCCAGATAGACGTCAATGGTAGTATCACAGGGATCAACCCGTCAACATCAAGTGTAACAATTGTTGCCCAGCCTTCGGTTTTTGTATGCGTTGGTGCAACTGTTACTTTTTCTGCGACACCCGTAAATGGAGGAGTCCCGGCCTATCAATGGAGAAAGAATGATTTGGTCGTAAATGGAGCAACAAATGCCGTATTTACAACCAATGTCCTGCAATCCAATGATGTTGTCACTTGTGTATTGACCCCTGGCGGTTCGTGTGTTTCGGTCAATCCGGTTATTTCCAACGCACTGACCATGACGGTTGAACCAATCCTTCCTTTGGGCGTTTCAATATCAGCTTCCTCAAACAATGTTTGCCAGGGAGAACAGGTTCAATACATTGCAACCCCGTTGAATGGAGGAAGCAATCCACTGTTCCAGTGGTATGTAAATAACCAATTGATGTCAACTGGCTCCGGTAATACAACCAATCTCCTGTCCTATTATCCGTTCACCGGCAACGCCAATGATGTAAGCGGGAACAGCAACAATGGCATCGTCAATGGCCCGGTATTGACCGAGGATCATAACGGCAGTCCGGACAAGGCATATTATTTCAACGGGAACGGAAACTACATCCGGATTCCCCAGGTTAACTGGCCGGTTTTGGGAAGCGGTGATTTCACCATAACTGCCTGGGTGCATCCCTTGTCATTAAACAACTATCCAATGATCCTGGTTGATAACGTTTCATTGGATAATTTCCAGTTGAATTTTCAAAACGGGGGAGGATATATTCAAATGTACCTGGGGGGAGGTTTGGCTGGCATGTCAAACTATTACCCATTTGTTGCCCATACCTGGTATCACATTGCAGTTGCAAGGGCAAACGGAACCCTTATGTTTTTTATCAATGGGCAGGAATGGGGAACGGTTGCGAGCAGTCAGTATATTCAACAATCTTCATTTATTGATATTGGATACCGGACCATTAACTCAAGCCATCCGTTTAATGGCTCCATTGATGAGGTCCGCGTTTATAACCGGTCGCTTTCAGCCACGGAAATACTTGGTTTGTATAGTAATGATGGCAGTGGGATCTTCTCTTACGCCCCTTCAAACAATGATGTTGTAAAATGCGTGATGACCTCGAATGCTTCGTGTGTGACTGGCAATCCGGCAACTTCAAATACCATTGTGATGGTCGTGAATGTACTCCCGGTCAATACAAATGTCAACGGTACCATTGTCAACGCTCAAAACCAATGCTACAATGCAACCAATTCCATCACGGTGGCAGGAGGCGGGACTTCCTTTCTGATTCAGGATGGGGGAAGTGCAACATTGATAGCAGGGCAGAGGATCGCCTGTTTGCCGAATACCTTTGTTCAACCGGGAGGCTATATGCATGGCTTTATTTCACCGTCCGGCCCATTTTGCCAAACGCCATCAATGCCAGCAGTGTTTAAGGAAGATGAGCAAGCGCCTGCTGAGATTGATTCAAAACAATTATCCTGTAAACTATACCCAAATCCTACATCCGGAATCATTTATTTGGAATTTTCTTCCGGGTCATCATCACCGCTTCTTGTCCGGATTTATAATCTGATGGGCGCTGAAGTTATGAACAAGTCCCTTGTGATGACCGGAAAAACAACATTTTCCCTTGAAAACCTGGCAGCCTGCATATACCTGGTCAGCGTGAAGCATGAAGGGAAAATGGAGATGTTTAAAATAATTAAACAATAGGATGTGAAATAAGTCTTTCTCTGTAGTTCTCCGTGAAACCTCAGTGTACTTCCGTGTTCTTGCCGGCTGGTCTAATACAAAAATCCAAACAACCACAGCGGAATTTTATTTTCATACCCGGTTTCCGTATCATCCACTACAACATAACCGGATGGGATTCCGGCAATTTGCTTACGGGTTTTTCCTTTGCCGCCAATTTCAAAGGTATATTTTTCGTCAACCCGGAAATCTCCTTTTTCCGCCAGTTCAACCTTATGCTTGGTTAGCTTGCCGTAAAAACTTCCCGAATTGAAAAGTGTGTTTATAATGCCGGTTTTTTCAAGAATGCCAAGATATTGAAGCAAGGTATTCCGAAATGAGTTCTTTCCCTCCTTGCCGGTAAAATGCTTCGGCTAACGAAATTATTGTTGGATAAGGATTTACCAGATTATCAATTGAAACATACAACCTCGACTTATCAGGAAATGGCTGGTCGGTAAGATGCTGAAGAAGACAAGTTGTCTTTCCTACCCCGCGCGCCCCAAACAAACCAACCAAACGTTCACCCCACTCAATTTTATCAACCAGCGGTCGGCGAAATAAAAATTCCGTTGAGGTAACAAGTTGATTTTGATAATTATATAACGATTCCATCCATTTTGCTTAATGTGATAAGCAAAAGCATCAAAAAAATAGTTAATGTATAAAGCAATCGGGAGAAAATTACCGGTAAACCCCCGAAAGCGCCTCCGCTGCATTTCAAACCGGTATCTTTGTAACCCAATTATTCGTCTGAAACTATGATTAGCCGCGACACTATTGACACTATCATCCAGACTGCCCGCGTGGAGGAGGTAATCGGCGATTTCGTGAGCCTTCGCAGACGCGGTGTTAACCTTCTGGGATTATGTCCTTTTCATAATGAGAAAACGCCATCGTTTACTGTTTCGCCCGCCAAAGGAATCTACAAGTGTTTTGGCTGCGGCAAAGCCGGAAATTCGGTGAATTTCATCATGGAGCATGAGCATTTCTCCTATCCCGAAGCGCTCAAATACCTCGCCCGGAAATACAACATCGAAATTGAGGAAAAAGAACAAACCCCGGAGCAGATTCAGGAACTCAATGAAAAAGAGAGCCTCTATAATCTTTCCGATTTTGCCCGACAGTACTTTGCCACAATCCTGAATGAAACCTCAGAAGGAAAATCAATAGGTCTCTCCTACTTCAGGGAACGCGGTATGCGCGACGACCTCGTGAAAAAATTCCAACTCGGTTTCAGCCCCGGCAAATGGGACACTTTTTCCGACCATGCCACCCAACACGGCTATAAAAAGGAATACCTTCTGAAAACCGGGCTTTCCATCGAAAAAGAGAACCGCTTATACGACCGGTTTCATGGCAGGGTGATGTTCCCTATTCACACCGCTTCGGGCAGGGTAATCGGCTTCGGCGGACGAATTCTCGGAAACGATAAATCATTCGCAAAATATGTCAACTCGCCCGAATCTGAGATTTATAGCAAAAGCAAAACCCTCTACGGAATCTATTTTGCCAAAAATGCTATCATTTCAAAAGATAGTTGTCTGCTGGTTGAAGGTTACACCGATGTAATCTCAATGCACCAGGCGGGAATCGAAAATGTAGTGGCGTCGTCGGGAACCTCGCTTACGCAGGATCAAATCAGGATGATCCAGCGTTTTACCCCGAATATTTCAATTCTGTACGACGGCGATCCTGCCGGTATCAAGGCTTCATTCAGAGGTATTGATATGATTGTGGAACACGGCATGAATGTGAAGATCGTGCTGTTTCCCGACGGGGAAGATCCCGATTCATTCGCCCGGAAACACCATCCAACGGAAGTTACCTCCTTCATTTCAGATAACGCCGTCAATTTTATCCTGTTCAAAACACGCCTGCTGCTCGGTGAAACACAAGGCGATCCAATCAAAAAGGCAGCGCTGATCAAGGAGATTGTGAATACTATCGGACTTATCCCGGATCCGATTTCACGGTCGTTGTATGTGCGTGAGTGTTCGGCTATTATGACCATTTCCGAACAGGTTCTTCAGAATGAACTGAACAAAATCCTGCGCAATAAACTCCGTAAAAGCTCGCCGGAACTGGATAAGGCGATGGAGGAGATTCCGCCGGAACTGATTCCCGCCGAACCCCAGCTTGAGATTGACCCCGATTCGCCAGAATATCAGGAAAAAGAGATCATCCGGCTACTGCTTCTTTACGGTAAAGAGATCATTAACCTGAAGCTCAGCAAAACCGAAGATGAAGAAACGCCGGTTCAGGTAGCCGATTTTGTGGTTAACGACCTGATTAACGATAAAATGGACTTTGAAAATGAGGTTTACAAAACCATTTTCGGGGAATATGTAAAAGGCGCTGAAAGTGATGAAATGCCCGACCGCGATTTCTTTCTTTCCAACAGTGATCCGGGAATTTCCGGCGTAGCCATAAACCTGGTGTTTACTCCTTATGAACTTAGCCCGAACTGGCTAAAAAACAACATCATGATTACCACCGAGGAAACGCGGCTGCTGATGCATGTAACCCTGTCGCTACATGCCTTCAAAGCAAGGAAACTTGATAAAATGATGACAGAAATCCGGAAAAAACTTGAAACCGCAACTACCGCAGAGGAGCAGTTTGCCTTACAGCAATCTTATGTGAAATTGAAAAACCAGAGTGTACATATCAACCGCGATGGTCTGGGCAGAATCATTCAACGGTGAGAAGTTGTTTAAAAACAAGCTCCTTGTACCAGGGATTGTTCCAGTAATCCATAAGGATTTTCAAATCGGGATAAACTGAAACCGGAATCACAAGATCATTGAATTTCAGGCTTCGCTTAACGCTAACCTTACCCTTTTCATTCGTTACTTCCCAGGAATAAGTTCCGGCTTTGTTGCTGATGGTTTTCTTCTTCTCCGGAGTAAACAACGTCAATGTGGCGGGAATAATGAATGTATAGGAATAGGATTCATCAGCCAGCGCTGGAATTTCATAAGCTGTTTCCCGTTTTTCCGACAATGTCCGGATGTACCAGCCTTCAATCCCCGTATTCACAACCGGTAACTGGAAAAAATAGAAATCCGTATCTTTTTTAAATGGCTTGTCGCTTTGAACTATGTAGGTTTGAAAACCGTTTTCATTATTCAGGATGTTCTTTTTCAGATTAACACTATCGTTTTTAATCAGGTTACCGGTAAGCGCGTTTCTCATTTTTTTCTTATCCCTCGATAATCCAGCCTGCGGATATACGCTTCCCCCGAAATAAAGCGAAACTTCTCCGGTCAGTTTCGGGTCGGAGGAAACAATAAAATTTCCGATTACCTTGATGGTGTGCCGGGGTATCTCCGACTTTTCCTTTGTAATCTTCCCGTCGGCGCCGAAAATGATAAATGAACGTCCCGGAAGCGTGTATTTCAGATTGACGGAATTTAAACCTGTCACCGAAAAATACCAGGGTCCATCCTCTTTGAAATCAACCCTGACTGTAAAATCCTCGATATCGTTCAAAGTGGCTATTTTATCGTCGGAAAAAGCAGTTCTTACAACGGCGGCTACCTGTGCGTCGAAGCCGGCAGATTTAAGCATCGCGGCGAGCAAAACGGCTTTTTCGACCGTTGTGGCGCCAGCGCTGTTCCAGGATTGTTCAGCAGTGCGGCATTTAAACATTGCCGCACGGAATGGAATTGGATATAACCGTATATTGTCCACTATCATTTCCTGGATATTCAAAGCAAGTTCAAATTTGTCAATGTATTTATTCCTGAGTTTGGAAATTTCGTTTTTCATCTCTTCATTCAGGGTGAAACTGAAAGCAGGCTGACTGAGTAAAAACGCGTAAGCATCTTCGGGTGTATCGGAGGAGCTGAAAATAAGTCGCGGGTAAGATGAAAGTCCTGCGGGTTGTCCATCTTCAGCCGAAATGGCGGGCGCATCCGAGCGTTTCCAGGTAAATACCCGATAATTGCCTTCCTGTGTTTCTACCGGTTTTTCATTACTGTTGAATATCTTGTAAAATAATTCAGACCCTACTGGTATCCGTACTCTGACCTCAAGATTTTTAACCGGTTCCGATTCGGCGAGAACCTCATTTCCCATCATGCAGGGAAAAGAACCTTTTTTGCTGTGAACCTGATAATCGAGATTGATAGTTGCATTCCGTTCCAGACCAGTGTGGGTTATGACCATCTCACGGAGATAATTGTAAGCAGGAGCATTGGCGGCAAAACCCGGAAGAACTTCATTAAAGGCATTTTGCGGCGTTATAACTTTTTTGCCATCTGCCATGATTGTAAAAACCTCATTGATTTTCAGTTTCTGATTAACTGTGTCATAAACAATAAAAGTTTCCCCGTATAGGTTATGAAATGCCCGATAGGACTGCAATTTCAATTGTTTAGTATAACGGTAGTCCATGCTTCCGTCGCTATTCAGGGTATATTCTTTGATCAGTTTGTCGTAAACTGCATCGTACTTTTCATTCTGGGCGGAAAGTGAGCCGGAGAGAAGGAATGCCATCCCAATGAAAAAACAAACAGGGTTATAATTTATCATATTGAGATTAATTATGTTGAAAAACAGGGTTATTCGATTAAAAAATGAAAATCGTCTTTACAATTCAACCGTAACATACTGCCCCGCAAAACTATTCTGCAAATCAATTGCAGACTTAAATTCGGGCCATTCTCCAGCTTCATACATGCGTTTTGGAAAAACAGCTTTTGCCGAAAAGACAACGGCTTCAGATGATGCGCGGTAATTTGCCTGGAATGATACTGTTTTTCCATCGTTATTGACGCTTTCAGGAAGCCGCAGAATTTTTTTATAAGCCGGCAAAACAACCGATTCATTGATTTCGACTGTTCGTGAACAACGGTCGCGAAATGGATATTTACGCTCCTTCAAATTGGTTTCAAAGGCAAGATGCGGCTGAAATGATTTAAAAATACCGCTCGCCGATAATGGAACAAATATCATAGCACCCTCAGAAACCATAGCAAACTCAGGTATTGTGAAATCAATGGCTACCCAGATATTGTAATTCTGGTAATCGCCCGGATCGGTATATTTAACCTGGTTTACCTTCGCCTGGGGCCAAACCTTCAGAAGTTCTCTTTCCACATTTTGATACCACATCGTTCTGTTTGAATATTTGAACAATCCACGAACAGAGGCGTCCGATTGCCCTTCAGCGGTTATGGTAATTCGTCCTTTGAGAGTTCCATCGGCAAGAAGTTGAGATGCGCCGTCAATTTTTATAAAGTGGTTCTCAGGAGCAGAAATTGGAGTTGTTGCCAGGTCGGCTCCTTCGGGAATTCCCATGAGGTATTGCTGCTGTTGTTCGGCGCTCGACCACAATTCGCGGACAAACGGAACCCAGGTGGGGTCGAGCAGGTGATATTTTCCGTCGCGTAATTTTACAACCGTAACACAATGGTTGAATTGATCGGCGGCAATGTAGTCAATGCGGGTACCAGCCATTGTCATGGCAGGATAGGATTTGAAACCTGCCGCCCTCAGCATGGTTATCAACATTCCAGCTTTATCTTTGCATACTCCACAGCGATCGGTAAAGGTCATTCCGCCCTTATGAAGCGTAAAACCTTCGCCACATCCCATTGAAATTCCTGAATAACGAATTTCATCGGCAACCCAATGAGTTAGTCGCGATACCGAATCCATCTCATTTCTTGCCCCTTTAAGAATTTCATCAACCTTCAGTTTGATCTCCGGGGTTGAGGTAAAACTTCCAAAATCTTCATTCACCTTGTAAAACCAGGTTGATTTTGCCTCCCAGCCGGGCGTGGTGGAGACAAGAAGTTTAGGAGCTACATCAACCATTGCTACCATCTTCGACTCGTTTTTCAGCGGTGTCATCTCTTTTTTACTGAAGGTATAAATGATTTTATCATCGCTGAACCAGCAGGAGGATTGAGCTTCGCCATTGTAAAATTGATACTGTAGAGGTTTATCTTTTGGAACCGCAACCTGATAAACCTTATTTTTTACCGGTTGTGTATAAAAGAATTCCACAATGTCATAAAACTGGCCGCGCATGGGAGGGATGTATTTTTCATCGTCATCAGCCATCAGCAATGCATAAGTGAATCCTTTGCGGAACATCGTCATTTCAATGGCGTCGCCAGGCTCTAATCGTCCAATTTCGAGCGCCTTTTCCCTCGCTCCCCAATAAATGGCTCTTGCAGGCGCAGGATAATCCATCACTTTATTCAAATCCAGTTCAATAACCTTTCCTGATTTTTTATAAATCACCGCCTTCCTGATTTCAACCCATGCCGAAAGTGGATCATAACCATATTTGATAACACTGAGATCAATGGCGCCATGACTTGTTAAAACCTTCGTAAGGGAATGGCTTATTACAAAAGTCAGACCTGTTTCCCGAACATCCACAATCGTACTGTCGAAAACAACCAACTGATCGTATCCCGGATAGGTTGATTCATCTCCCGCTTTGGTTATCAGATCAGTGGTTGTTTGCGCTGAAAGCGTTAAAGAAAAAATCAGCGCCAGCAAGATAAACATCATGCTTTTGATTTGAGTCATATTTAAATCTCCTTTTTTTTAACTACTGATATAAGTATCAAGGTGCTTCAACTGTCCTGTTCTGGTTATTATTCTAATCTGATGATGACTTGGGGACTCCGTACCATCCAATCCTGGATGGGATAAAGCGATCACATTTTCCCTGTCGTCACTATGTACCATTCCTACAATTTCGCGGATAGTAAAGGTTTGAAATTCATCAAGCGGATAGCCGAAAATTTCAGCAGTTCGGTTGTTGGAAAAAACAAATCTTTCATCCTGCATTATGGTTAAACCCATCAGCGAATTGTCAATGATGGTCTGATATAAGATCATCAGGTCGGTGTTCTCCTGAGAACGTTTTTCGAGTAAAGTTTCAAGCCCCTTCTGATTCAACTTATTCTCGATTTCAAGATTACGCTGATATGCCGCAATTTCAATGGTCATTTTCATTTGTTCCATGTCAATGGGCTTAAGCAAATACCCAAATGGCTTAGTCCTGAATGAAAGTTTATAAACATCTTTTGAACTTTGCCCGGTAAGAAAAATTATCGCACAATTGAATTTTTCATTGATTCTCTGCGCTGTTTCTATTCCATCCATTTCGCCGCGCAAATGAATATCCATAAGAATAATCTCCGGTTCTTTCCCCAGCTTTGAAAGTTTTTCTATCTCTTCAAGACAGGTTTCACCGCGGATTGAAGAGCCGCTGATAACAAAGCCAAATTGTTGTAACTGCGATTTTAAACTTGCAGCAATCAATAATTCATCTTCAACGATGTAAATTGAAATTGGATTCATCTTGTTTCACGGTTTTGAACTGATCATTTTTAACATGTTTATCTCCTGTTCTTCAAGAAAACGCCAGGTACCGCGAGGTAAGTTCTTTTTTGTGAGTCCGGCATAATAAACCCGGTCAAGCCGAACTACTTCATAAGCCATAAATTCAAAAATACGTCTGACAATGCGGTTTTTTCCTGAATGTAACTCAATGCCAATCTGTTTCTTATCCTTGCCGTCGCCAATGTATTCTATCGCGTCAACTTTTACAAAATCATCTTCGAGTTTAAATCCTTCCGAAATCTTGTCATAATCAGCCCTCGTTAACGATTTTTCCAATTCAATATGATAGATTTTTTTTATTCCGTAACGCGGATGACTTAGTTTCTTGGCAATATTGCCATCGTTTGTGAAGAGCAATAAACCTGTTGTATTCCGGTCAAGTCTGCCCACAGGATAAATTCGCTCCTTACAGGCGCCGGCAACCAAAGTCATTACAGTTTTTCGATTTTCAGGATCGTCAACTGTAGTAATGAAACCCTTTGGTTTATTCAAAAGCAAATATCTGGGTTTTTCGCGATTGATGATTTCATCTGCATATTTCACCTTATCGGTTAAACTCACCTTTGTGCCGAGTTCGGTCACAATTTTACCATTTACAGAAACCATTCCTGCTTCGATCATTTTATCAGCCTCCCGTCGCGAACAAATTCCCGAATTGGCAATATATTTATTCAAGCGGAGCAGGTCTTCATTTTCATTACTTATTTTTTTCCGACGAACTGTTTTTGTCTCTTCTTTTTCATCATCCATCGGTTTACGGTGGACTATCTTTGTCTCTTTTTTTTCATAACCCGTCGGTTTACGGCGTATTATCTTAGGTTCTTCTTTTTCATTTTCTGCCGGTTTACGTCTAACAATCTTTGTCGCTTCTTTTTCAAAACCCATCGGTTTACGGTGGACTATCTTTGTCTCTTTTTTTTCATAACCCGTCGGTTTACGGCGTATTATCTTATGCTCTTCTTTTTCATTTCCTGCCGGTTTACGATGGATTATCATAGGCTCTTCTTTTGAATTACCTAACGGTTTACGACGGATAATTTTGGGTTTTTCCGGTTTCATTTACTCATCCTCCTTTTCATACGCTGGTTTAATTTTTACTCCATCATATCTGATTTCTATTCCCGATCTGTATGTAATGATCAGAAATAAAGTACCATCTTCATTATACAGATACCAATCCTTTTCCTTTTTTCCCATCACATAACTACCCTCGGTTTTAACTTTGCCGTTTTCATAGTAACAAATATGTTTTCCATTGGGATTGTCTTCAATAAAATTACCCCGGAAATAGCAAAGGCTATCGGCGCCGGTTTCATTGTTATTCAGATAATAATAAGACCACATTCCGTTTCGCATTCCGTCGCGATATGAACCTTTCATATATGTATCGCCGGTTTGTTCGAACCAGGCGCCATCCTCATTACCGTCAATGAATTCGCCTTCCTCAATAACTTTTCCGCTCTCATTATATGTTGTCGAAAGTCCATCCTTCACTCCTGCCTTGTAATTTTCCTCAACCTGGAGTTGCCCGGTATCGAAATACCATTTCCATACGCCATCTAATTTTCCCGATTTGTTGAATTTTCCGGTTTGTTCAACTTTTCCATCAGGATAATAGAATTTCCATTCGCCTGTTTGTTTGCCGTTATTATAATTACCCTGAGATTTCAAAGACCCGTCGGGATAAAAATCTTTCCATGCCCCGTCTCTGTTTCCGTCATCTTTTACAATTCCTTCACCAACAACCTGCCCGTTTTTGTATAAAAAGGCTTTCTCAACCACACCTGTCGAATCATATTGACGCAGAATACCTTCAGGTACCCCATTCCGAAACATCGCGCTTATTTTAACTTTTCCGTTGGAATAATATTCGTTTTGAATGTCGAGTTTCTGAATTTCCGCAGCTTCCTGCTGTAGAATTCCATCAGAATATTTCAAAATTTTAATCAGATCGCCATTCTCAGCATATTCCTTATAATAGCCATGTTTCAGATTATCCTTGTAACCCGCTTCCGACTGAAGATTACCAGTTTCATAAAATGTAAACCATCTGCCCTGCTTACGACCTGAACCATCAGTTCTGTTGATCCTGAGCCGGTCAACAATAAATCCTTTTTTGTACTCGGTTAAAGTTATAATGACTCCATTTGAATTATACTCCTTTCCAAACCCCTGTTCCTGTCCTTTTATAAACGGAATTTCCTGTTTTATTTTACCGTCATTGAAATAAATCCGGGTATATCCATCTTTTATATCATTTTTGAAAAGTTCCCTGATTATTTCATTTTCAGCGTATGTTGACTTTATTCCATTCTTTTTACCGGCAAGATAATTAATTTCAAGCAGCAGTTTTCCATCCTGATTATAAAACTTCCATAGACTGTCGAGTTCAAAATTTCTCCGGTTTCCCTCTGATTTCAATTTTCCGTTTTGATTATAAGATTTCCAGTAACCATCAGGTTTTCCGTTTTTTATATAACCTTCGCTCGAAACTTTTCCATCGGCAAAATAAAATTTTTGATAACCATCTTTTTGAATAGTATCCTGACAAAATCCAATTGAATAAACCAGAATTCCTGTGATGATAAGGATTAATTTAATATGAATAATTATTTGCATTGATTTCATAGACAATATCAAATGCCGCCACCTTTTCCTTAAAAATAGGAAAGAGATAGTAGAGGCAGATTAAACAGATAGTTCTAACATTCGCATAATCGGTTTTTTTGCCATTTCAATAACGTCTTCCGGCAATGTTATTTCTGGTATTTCCGTTTTCAGACAGTTGTAAAGTTTTTCAATTGTATTCATTTTCATATAAGGACAATCGTTACATGAGCATGTAGAATCGGAAGGAACAATTAAAAATTCTTTATACGGCGACGTTTTTTTCATCTGATGAAGAATACCTGTTTCCGTTGCGACAATGAATTTCGTAGCGCTGTTTTTTTCGGTAAAATTAAGCAATCCAGTTGTGGAACCAATATAATCGGCAAGTTCAAGAATAATTGCTTTACATTCGGGATGAGCTATTAGTAAAGCATCGGGGTTATCTGCCTTCATTTTTATAACTGCTTCAACCTTTATCATGTCATGCACTTCGCAACTACCATCCCAAAGCAGCATATTCCGTCCAGTTTTTGCATTTATATATCTACCAAGGTTTTTATCAGGCGCAAAAATCAGCTTTTGCTCTTTGGGAAAAGATTCAACAATTGTTATTGCGTTACTTGAAGTACAAATCACATCCGACATGGTTTTAACCGCAGCCGAACAATTGATGTAAGATATTACAAGGTGATCCGGGTTCATCTTCTTAAAGCTGGCAAACTTGTCGGCAGGACATGAATCAGCCAGTGAACAACCTGCCATCAGATCGGGAATCAGAACCTTTTTGTTTGGGTTTAGAATTTTTGCAGTCTCAGCCATAAAATGAACTCCGGCAAAAACGATGATTGAGGCATTTGTATTCAAAGCATTTTGAGATAAACCAAGGCTATCGCCAACAAAATCAGCAACGTCTTGTATTTCAGGAACCTGATAATAATGTGCCAGAATTACAGCGTTTTTATCCCTTTTCAGGCGTTGAATACGTTCAATCAGTTTGGTTGTTTTTCCAATCATTTTTTTTCTTTAATAATAAAAAGAATATATTTATATGTATTTATATTAATGGCTGTTAGTATTGTTGATTAATTTTCATTAAAAACCTTTGATTTTAAAATTTTAAGAAATGATGAACATTTTATTAACAAATTATAAATTTTAAATTATTGTATATTTAATAATTATATTAGTTACTAACAATTGTTAATAACATTTTTTGTTAATAACACGAACGTTGGTGCAACATAAAATTGTGTTCAAAACTATTGATAAAATATTGCTAACTTCTAAAAACATATTCCATGTGGCATTAGTTATTAACATTTTTCATTTTTTATCAACATTTAATCACAAAAGTAATGAGTTGTTAACAATTGCATGTTAAAAAAATAAAATTTTGATTTTGAGGATACTATAAAACAGGCAAATTTCTTTTTGATTCATAATGATGGGTTTAGCGTACATTTGTAAAAAAAATAATTAACAACTGTTGATTTTGTGATGAAAATTGCTATCGGAAGCGATCATGCGGGTTTTTCCATGAAGGAATATATAATATGCAAGTTGAGCTCTCAAGGCTATTTTTTTCAGGATTATGGAACAAATTCTGAAAAGTCAATGGATTACCCCGATACCGCTCACCCACTGGCAAATGATGTTCAATCAGGAATTTATAACTTTGGAATACTGATTTGTGGCAGTGGCAACGGCGTAGCCATAACTGCCAACAAATATACAGGAATTAGAGCTGCCTTATGCTGGAATGATGAAATAACCAGTTTGGCGAGAAAGCACAATAACGCTAATATCCTTGCATTGCCTGCCCGATTTATCAGCCTTGATGAGGCGGTAAAATTTTCATTGATTTTCCTTGAAACTGATTTTGAGGGAGGCAGGCATCAAAAACGTGTTGAAAAAATTTCAAAAATATTATAAGGAATACAGAATGAGTCATATATATCATAAATTTTTGGAGGATGCCGAACTAAAATCGTTCGATACAGAGCATCGTAAGCGCCTTAATCATAATATTGGCAGGTACAATGAGCAGGTTGAAAAAGGAGAAAGACAATTTAAAAACCTGGAACTGGCAAAACGGCGCGCAGCCAATATCAAACATAAAATAATCAACAATCTCGATAGGTATCTTGTTGAATTTGAAAATAATTTCAGTAAAAGAGGCGGAAAGGTAATCTGGGCTTCGAATGAGAAGGATGCGGTACGTGAAATTCTCCATATACTAAAAAAGTCAAGGTCACAGGTAATCGTAAAGCAAAAGACCATGGTTTCGGAGGAGTTGGAGTTGAACGAGGCTTTGGAAAAAAATAAGCGGGAAGTATTTGAAACTGATCTTGGCGAATACATAGTTCAGATTGCCGGTGAAAAACCATACCACATTCTGACGCCTGCAATGCACAAATCAAAAGAAGATGTAGCGCAGTTGTTTCATGAAAAATTTAATTTACCGCCTCACAGCAAACCAGAACAGATAACTCAATTTGTGAGGGAAAAACTTCGTGGTGAGTTTTTGAGAGCCGACGTGGGAATTACCGGCGGGAATTTTCTCATTGCCGATGTTGGAGCTGTTTCACTAACTGAGAATGAAGGAAACGGGTTACTCACAATAGCTTTCCCAAAAATTCATATTGTCATAGTCGGTATTGAAAAACTCATTCCTTCGCTTGAAGATCTCGATTTATTTCTTCCGTTACTTGCGCAGCATGGAACCGGTCAGCATATCACGGTTTATAATAATATTGTATTTGGACCACGAACCGAGTTTGAACCGGATGGACCGGAGGAGATGTATGTAATACTGCTGGATAATCGTCGCACCGAACTGCTCAAATTCAGGGAACAACGCAGAGCGCTTTCCTGCATACGTTGCGGCGCCTGTTTGAACGGTTGTCCTATTTATAAAAGCGTTGGAGGATATACTTACAATGCAACATATTCTGGTCCGATTGGTTCCGTCATTTCACCCCATTACCTCGGAATGAAAGAGTATAATCACCTGAGTTTTGCCTCCTCGCTTTGCGGAAAATGCACGGAGGTATGCCCTGTAAAAATACCGCTTCATGAGTTACTGTTGCATAACCGTCATGAAGCAGTGGTAAAGAAATACGTTTCGTTTACCTGGCGCGTCATCGTTAGCGGATGGAAAACGGTTATGCTTCACCGTTGGATGATTGATAAACCAAAGTCGGGGCTGAAAAACAAAATGATTAGCCGTTTTGGAAAAAAAATGTGGGGAAATCGTCGTTCCTTACCGAGAATAGCGCCAAAAAGTTTTAAGGAACAGTGGAAAGAAACCCATATTTAAATGGCGCTGCGCCTGCTGAGAAAACGGTCAACAAAAAAAAGCAATCCACCGGCTAAACCAACAAGCAATCCCCAGGTAACATATTTTGAAGTAAACGCTGCCTTTATACCGGCGACAAGAGCGCCAAAATAAGGAAGGATATCATTCAAAAAGTAACCTTTTGCTGGAATTCTATTCAGGAAAGGCAGATCGGAAGTGGCAAAAATCACAATGCAAAACAATATTACCGCTACGTAGGGCAGTGCTGAGTTGAATGACGGAAAGAAGGATTTTTTCCCGGTAACAACCACAGATTCTGACTGAATTACCGCCATTACATTATTCACAAAGTCATCCGAAGGACTTTCAAGCGGAATTTGTCGTATCAACCTGCTTAGATAATCATCGTTTTTTACTTCTTCTTTTTCCATAGTTGTGCAAAATTAAAAATATTTATCAGGCTAATGCCCGTTTCATCGTCACATAGAGGTCGTCATGCAGTTTCTTTCGTATTCTGTGTAGCCTCACTTTGACATTCGACATGGTAAGCCCTGTGATACCGCTGATTTCTTCAATTGAGTTTTCTCCATGGTAAAATAGTGTTATCAACAAACTTTCATCATCGCTTAGTTTCGACATTGCTTTTTCGATCAATGCTTTCTGAATATCGGGATCAATGTCATAGATTCCTTCTGAAACATCCTTTTCACTATAATTATGTATTACATAATCATCCATTGGAACAAGATCGGGTTTCTTTTTCCGGGTTTTTGAAATTGCAGCGTTGTAAACTATCCTGTATAGCCATGTCGGGAATTTCGATTTCCTTTCAAATGTTTTCAACGCATGAAATACCTTGAGAAAACAATCCTGGGCAATCTCTTCGGCATCTTCCCGATTATTCAGTATTTTTAAAGCAATAGAGAAAACCAGGTTTTTGTGTTTGGCAACCAGTTGGGCATAAGCGCTAACATCGCCGCTGAGTACGCGATCAATGTAATAGTTGTCGTCGTGGTATTTCATCCGGAACTTTTTGACGGCAGGGTTGCGCAAAGGTTACACCGTGAGCCACAAAGATAACATCATTTATTTATTTGTTATTAAGTTGCTGATAAATAAGTTTTTTGTAAGTTTGTAGGTAGAAAATCTATCTATAAACCAAAAATCAAAATTTTATGAAAGTCTTTACTTTAGTTGGTTTGCTCTTTGTCCTATTGTTTGCAAACCAGAGTTTTGCACAGTTCAAGGGGGATAATCCCAATCTTGATCAAATTCCTCAATACCTTCGTGAGCGTGGCTCGGCAACAAGCGACGGAACAACTGCCAATTCGGCTGTAGTTACAATTGATAACTGGGATAATTACAGTCTGGGCGTTGATTTTGCAGAAAACAACATGGCAACCGATCCCAATCATCCTACATGGTTTTTTACAGCCTACAACACCAATGAAACGCATCATACTGAAAATGGCATTGACTGGGCGAAGAACAACCCGGCTTTCGGAGCTACAATGGCGGGAGACCCGGTTGTATGTTATGATAGTATAGGAAATCTTTTTTATGAAAACATGTATGGAAGCATATCCGGTTGTAAAGTAATAAAATCTACTACAAACGGCGCAACATGGGGTACGTCGGTTACTGCAATTGCAGGAAATGATAAAAACTGGCTTGCTTGCGACCAAACTTCAGGTCCTTATGCTAACTATATTTATACTACAATGACAAACAACGGCGTTGGAAATTTTGCCAGAAGCATTGATAACGGAGCAACATTTACTTCAACTTTTGCGCCAACTACACAGTCGCTTCCCGGTATGATGGTGTGCGTTGGTCCGCAAAGTAATATTCAGGGCGGCTCTGTTTATGTGGTAACCAACAGTGGAAGTTCATTTAGTTCTGTTTATACATTTTATCTTTCAACAAATGGCGGCTCCACTTTTGTTCAAAAGTCTTCTCAGCAATGGTCAAATACAGTGGGATCGCAGGTGGGTGGCAGAAATTCGGTGTCGAATATGCGTACCCGTCCATATCCTATGATCGCCGCTGATAACAGTTATGGCGCAAACCGCGGAAAACTTTATTGTGTTTACGCCTCCAATGATCCTCCCGGCGCAAACACAAAGTCCGATGTTTGGTGTCGCAGCTCATCCGACGGCGGCGCTACATGGAGTTCATCCGTTCGCATAAACGACGATCCTAATACCCAGAACTTTCAGCAATGGCATCCCGCTATCTGGTGTGATAAGGAGACCGGAAAATTGTATGCCATGTGGATGGATACACGCGATACGCCTACAAACGACAGCGCTTTTATTTATGCTTCCTATTCCACTGACGGCGGAGCCACTTGGGTGGAAAATCAGCGTATCTCGAACAAAAAAATGAAAATTAACTGTCCCACTTGTGGTGGCGGTGGAACCCCGGCTTATCAAGGCGACTACAATGGGGTGGTTTCAAATAAAAAAGTTTCCATGCTGGGTTGGACAGATTTTCGCGCAGGAACTTTCCAGAGTATGACCGGATATTTTCCCGACTATGCCATGGCTATTGATAAAGCATCGGATACGCTTTATGCTCCATTTGATAATACAACCTTCCAGGTTTCTATTCCTGCCGTAAAACTATATACCGATTCTGTGATTTTGTCTGGTTCAATTACTCCTGTTCCTACCGCAGGTTCAATTACGTTTGAATTTCCTTCCGGAACCACAATAACCAGTTACCCCTCTTCATTGCCGGTAAAATTATCGCTCAGTGGCGATGTTCCCATTGGAACTTATATGGCTACATTTTTGGCAACCGGACCCAATGGCACGCCGGCGCATAAACGCACAGCAACCATCAAGGTGCTTCAGGGAAACGTATTTGTAGCAACAGCAAGCGCAAGCCCCACAACCATCTGTCAGGGTTTGATGACAGAATTAAGCGTAAACATTCTTGGTGGAACTCCTCCGTTTACATATTCATGGACCCCTGTTACAGGCATTGTAAACCCAACCAGCGCTACCACGTTCGCTATTCCTACTGCAACCACAATGTACCGCATCACAGTTTCCGATAATGCTTCAAATACCGCTACCGATAGTGTTCTGATAACTGTAAACCACGCTCCGGAAGCGCCAGGTCCGATTGCCGGATTGCAGAGCGTTTGCAATGGCGATACCGCTGAATATTCAGTTGTTGAAGTGGTTGGCGGAATCAGTTACTCATGGATTGTTCCTGCCGAGGCTACGATTCTGCAAGGGCAGAACACTCCGGCAATTACAGTTAAATGGGGAAACGCCTCCGGCGATCTTCAGGTTACTGTAAGTAATGATTGTGGCCCAAATCCAATCGCCTCCATTCTTCCGGTTTTGGTTAATATGCCTCCTGTAAGTCCTGCAGCCGTGAGTGGTCCTGATATTCTTTGTAAAAGTACTCAAGCTACTTTTTCTACATCTTATACAGGAGGAAGCGTTACATTCAATTGGTCGGTTCCTGCCGACGCTACAATCCAAAGCGGTCAGGGAACCGAAACAATCAACGTTATGTGGGGTATTAATGCCGGGGATGTGGCAGTTTTCCTTACAAATGATTGCGGAACCGGTCCGACTGTTTCAAAACAGGTTGCCGTAAATTCGATCCCGGAACCGGCTGGCGTCATTGCTGGTCAGGATACAGTTTGCCAGGGAGAAGGAAACTATGTTTTCAGCATTCCAGTCATTACAGGCGCTACCGGATATGAATGGACACTGCCCCAGGGCGTTACCATCACTGCCGGACAAGGAACGAATGTGGTTACCTTATCAATAAGCGGTACGGCACAATCAGGAAATATTATTATAAAAGGAACTAATGATTGTGGCTCCGGAACAGAATCTGCTAAAGCAATATCAGTGCATAACTGTGGAGGGATTGGACAGAAAGATCTGGAATCGGTTGTAAAAATCTATCCGAACCCGGTAAAAGAAGAACTGACTATCAATATCGCCGGTAAGGAAAAATCACTCGATTTAACCATCACCGACCTGAACGGGAAAGTTCTTTTATCAGAAAAACTCAATGTTTCCGGAAGTGAATTCAGGAAGAAACTTGATATGTCGCGATTCTCAAAAGGTATTTATTTTATTCGATTATCGGTTAACGAGCGGTCTTACAGCGAAAAGGTGGTTGTACAATAAACACAGATAATGAAAGGATGTAACCAATGCTTTGAATCAGCGTCAAAAGGATCAGAAACGGAAACAATACATAATAAACGGAAATGAAAATTGAAATTTTGATCCTGATCGCGTTCTTTGCCATGTTTTATGGGGTCGTTTATTTGTTGGTACGACTAAAGGAACGCCTGACACTGATTCAGAAAGGCGCCAATGCAACAATCTTTGATTCCTCCAAACAGCCATCTTCATTGAAATTGGGGCTTGTTCTGGTAGGACTCGGAGTCGGGATTCTTTTAGGTAAGATACTTTCAATGAACACTTACCTCGATGAAGAGCTTGCAATATTCTCCATGGTGTTGCTTTTCGGAGGAATTGGCTTGGTTATTTATCATCTGATTGCCAAAAAACTCGAAGGATAACGCAAACATGCCACTCCCAGTGGGTTGTGTAGTAGAGAAAATAGTAAACTCCCCTGATGAAGTTCAATTCGTCAGGGGAGTTTGCTTTTTAATATAACCGGGATAAAATTGCATAGCTTAAAAAAATTTCATGCCACAAATTCCAGGATTCAAAATCCAAGGGAACGCCGAAAGTTAAAAATGGTTTAAAAAGCCTTTTGCAATAGAAAAGGGTATTTATCCAATACGAAATATTTCGGTCCTTCACGGAGCAGAATGCTTTCGTAAAGAATGATTTCTCCAATTTGCATAGAAGAAGAAACTATATTCCGAAACAGACCTATTGTACGATCAAATAGAACCTTATCTTTCAACTCTCTGATTCTGCCGAGGGTAAGATGAGGAATCAGATTCTGGCGGTCAGGAGCAAATCCTGTCGGTTTCAAATCTTCCTGAATATTTTTCATAAGCATTAAGAGATCGGAATAAGGTTCTATTCCAACCCAGATTACTTTGGGCGCATAACCGCTTCCAAAAATACCAAGTTGCGAAAGTCGCAGAGCAAAAGAACTGGTCATGGAAGCCCGTTTCCGCAGCGCTGAGGATATCGCTGGAATTTTCCGTTCTTCCGTTTCACCAAAAAATTTGATAGTAATATGAATGTTTTGCTCTTCAACCCATTTGATTTGCTGGTCTATCATGGCAGATTGCAAGCGGTGATAGCTCGAAAGAAATTCGGCGTCAGGATTAAATTTTAAAGCAGCAAAAAGACGTTTCATAAGAAAAAAGGTATTATTTTTGCAACCGCTTTGGGGGGATTAGCTCAGTTGGCTAGAGCGTTAGACTGGCAGTCTAAAGGTCAGGGGTTCGACTCCCCTATTCTCCACTTCAAATCGAATCAGGCTGTAAACTAATTGTTTATAGCCTGTTTTATTTAGCCTACACCCGAATTTACTCCAGTTTTTATCCATTGTCACCAGGAAAAAACGAAGGTAATCAAAAAAATTATACAACGCCTCGGGTATAATTTATCTCTAAATCACCTTTATATTTGTAATGAAATTATTCACACATATTCATGCAACTTATAAACGACAAACTTCTGTATCTTTTGTGGATCGTTATTCTTTCTGCTATTGTTTCCTGTAATAACAGAGATAGAAAAAGCGATGAACAAGGTCGTGACGAATTGGTTTCACATATTGATTCCACGCATAATGCCGGGGATGACTTTTTCCTGTTTGCAAACGGGAAATGGTTTAAAGAAAAACCGATCTCTGCAAGCGAGCAAAGCAACGGACTCTGGCAATTGATACAGGATACTATCAACAGCCAGATTCGGAATATCTGTGAATCTTCAGCAACAATAAATAATGCCCCGGCAGGAACCGCCAGACAAAAGATCGGAGATTTCTTTTTTTCCGGCATGGACAGTGTTTCCCGGAATAAAAGTTGATGGCTCAACTTTCGGTCATGAAATTACGCATGGTTTTGATGATCAAGGGAGCAAATACGATGAAAACGGCAATCTGCACAACTGATGGACAGTTGAGGACAGCATAAGGTTTTATACCAAAACCAAATTGATTGTTGATCAATTTGACGATTACGTGGCAGTTGAAAGTCTTCACATAAACGGTAATATGACACAGGGAGAAAACATTGCCGATCTTGCCGGAATAGTGATGGGTTATGAAGCGTTTAAAAAGACAGATCAATATACAAACAATAAAGTCATAGCCGGGTTAACGCCCGACCAAAGGTTTTTTCTTGGATATGCCCTCGCCTGGATGATAAACTCACGTCCGGAAGCTATCGCCAACCAGGTTCGTAGCGATGTCCGTTCGCCGATCCAATTCCGTGTTATTGGTCTGCTGGCTAACATGCCCGAATTTTATTCTGCCTTTGGAGTTAGGCATGGCGATGCCTTATGGCGTCCGGATAGTTTAAAGGTGAAAATATGGTAATTATTGCCCCGGATGAGTTGCTCCAAACTTTAGTCAGGGGAAATTCTGAAATAAATAGTTTTCAAATGAAGTACTTTCTTCTTAAGATTTCTGGTATATCATTGATTTTCTTCTTCTCCATTAATTATACAGTGGCTCAGGAGTTAAATCATGAAATGGTTTTTGTTCAGGGCGGAAAATTTAAAATGGGTTCACTATTTGGCGGCTCCGATGAGCAACCGGTTCATGAGGTTATTTTAAGCGATTTTTATATCGGCAAATACGAAGTTACCCAGAAACAATGGGAGCTGGTCATGGAACAGGACACAAACAAACGCTATTTTATGGGTTGCGACAGTTGTCCTGTTGAGCGGGTAAGTTGGTACAATGTTCAGGAGTATATTGAGAAACTTAACGAGAAAACTAAAATGAATTACCGGCTTCCCACCGAGGCGGAATGGGAGTATGCGGCACGAGGCGGCGCGCTGTCGAAAGGTTATAAATACAGTGGAAGTAATGCAGAAGTGAGTGTTGCCTGGAAAGTCGGAAACTCGAATATGATGACACATCAAACGGGACTGAAAAAACCAAATGAACTTGGTATTTACGATATGACCGGTAATGTTTTTGAATGGTGCTCCGACTGGTATGACGCCAATTGGTTCAAAATATCGCCAAAAAACAATCCAACCGGACCCTCCGAAGGCATTTTCAGGGTTATTCGCGGTGGAAGCTGGTTTTACGATCAAGCCGGCTTGCGCTCCGCCGACCGCGAAAGCGCTAATCCTACTTACAGGTATGGCTACGTTGGATTTCGCGTATGCCGGTGAGGGTGAAGTGACCCCGGCATGGCGGCGTGACACAGCGCCTACAAAAAAAAATAATAAATCTTTAAAACCGGTTTCACCTTTTGCCATCAAAACCGATTAACCATTAAAAACCGATGAAATGGTTAAGCGACTTTACTTCACTTATTTTTCCAAGGATTTGCGCCGCCTGTGGCAACAGTTTATGGAAACATGAAGATGTAATATGCCATTCCTGTGAATTTCATCTTCCGAAAACTAATTTTCATTTTTCGGATGATAATCCCGTGGCAAGGATTTTCTGGGGAAGGGCGTCTCTGGCTTCTGGTGCGGCTTTTCTCTATTTCAACAAAGGAAATAAAGTTCAGCAATTGGTACATCAGTTGAAATATAAAGGAAGAAAGGATATCGGTATTTTTCTTGGCTCGTTTTACGGACAAACTCTTAAATATGCTCCATTGTTCAATTGTGCCGATTTGATCATTCCTGTTCCTTTGCATAAAAAGAAATTCATGAAACGCGGCTATAACCAAAGCGAGCAGTTTGGTATTGGTCTCTCATCCGCTATGAAAATCCCGGTAAACCGGCATTTACTTGTACGCACAAAAGCTACCGAAACCCAAACACGGAAATCGCGGTTCAGCAGGTATCAAAATGTTCGCGAGATATTCCTCGTGAATCAGCCTGAACAATGGCGCGGAAAGCATGTATTGCTTATAGATGACGTAGTAACAACCGGAGCTACCCTCGAATCCTGCATTCATGCATTAGAGTTGATACCTGAAGTTAAGATCAGCATTGCTTGTATTGCCACCGCTTTATTGTGATAACTTTCCTCCAAGTACAGTGGTTTTTTTCACCTTCTTTACAGTTCCATCCTGTCTTGTTACCTCGATCAGCAAAACATAGATTCCAATTCCGGCTTTTCTGTTCGCGCCTGTCGTTCCATCCCAGCAAAAAAAACCTTCGTTGCCTGCATAAACCTGGTTTGCCACCTGTTTTATCGCTCTTCCGCGTGAATCGTAGATGTAAATATTAACCGAAAATCCGGGATTCGGTTCACGAATGGCGATACTCAGCAGATCGTCAAATCCGTCGTTATCCGGGGAAAAAACTTCCGGAGTTACAGATATATCCAATCCATCGTTTGCCGGATATAGCTGGTGGGAATTTTGGTATCCCGGAGTTGCAAATCCAACGGTTTCAGCAGCCGAATGCCAGTTGTTCCTGTCGTCGGATGGTAATTCGGGGCTTGCCCTTTCCAGTGAAACACCTTCGGTTGTAGCCAATATCGGATAGTGCATGGCTGCGTCATACCGAACCCGGTCAATCACGGCAAAGTTATCCTTTCTTGCAATGATAACGGTTCCCGAATCATTTCCCAAAGTCGGGAATTTTTCCATTCCCATGATTGCCTCGGGAAACTGCGGACGGTAGCGAGAAATAATTTCAGCAGGATTGGAAGTAAACGCAACATAATCCCCTGGAAACAACAAATAGCCATTATCTGTCAATGGTTCTGCATCAGCCTGAAGGCTGGCGGCGTCGCTTACGGCGATGACCAATGATTGCAGATCAAGTATCTTATCCGAACGGTTATATAGTTCCGTAAATCTTGATCCGCCGGTAGCGGGATCCGGTAAAAACTCATTGATAACAACATCGTGAAATGCAACGGAATCAGGAATTGCAAACCGCACATTACGAGATGAATCAATCTGGTTTCCGGCACAATCTGTTATTTTGCCGGCGATTGACAAATTATATAAAACGCCTCTTGTAAACTTATTGCTAAAATGCAGTTTTACCGCGTCGAATCGTGGCGCTTCAGGTTCCACACTTTCTGGAAGTCCCATCTTTTCAGGGTTTACGATCCAGTTCTCTTGCGAAAGAAGAGTTAGACTATCCATGGCTTCAGAAAAACTAATCTTCAGGGTTGAGGAATCGGCAATAAATGCCCTTGAAATGAGAGGTTTGGTAATATCTGGATTTGACCTGATATTAGAATTTTTTCTTCCGGGAGTACCGCCAGTATAATCGGTGGAGGCGCTCCAGTTTTCCATACAACCGCAAGGATTTGCAGGGTCGGACATTTCGAGCGACCAACCGCCATCGCCTTTGAAGGAACCGCCAAACCATTCAGGATTGTATGAAACAGAATGAATGATATGCTTTTGCTGATCCATTAACGCCAATGTTGTACCTTCATTCGACAATGAACTTGATGAGGTGAACAATGTTGTGCATAAACCAAAATGGAGGAAAACCGAATCTTTAGAAATAATCAAATAGCCTTTTGGAGGTATTGTCACAACTGGGAATACTTTTGAATAGCTTCCACACTGAAATGTCCAGTCTTTCAAATTCAGCGGATAAACGGTACGGTTGTATAATTCTACAAATTCTGCAACAGGCAGTTCAACCGGAGGATCAGGGTCGGCAAGAACTTCGTTGATTACAATATCAAAAGCTTGCGGCGTGTAATAAAAAACAGGAACCAACGTATCCCGAATCAAGTTTCCGTTGAGATCGCTTATTCCATGAACCAATAGCGTATCAATAGCTCCTTCGGGGAATATTCCGGGAAAACTAAGAATTATAATGGTTGGATCGTTTACATCCAGTTTTGCCGAATCGGGATAACCATCTGAAAAAAGCCTGAAGTTTGCAGGGTTTTCCGCCTCCTGCTTCTGAATTGGTTCCGATAATGCAATTTTGATGTTATTTTCAGATATAATTTCCTGTGAAATTACCTGGGGCGGCATAATATCATGGATGATCGCTCCCACATAGAAATCATCAAACCAGAATTTTGCGGCATTGCTTGATGTATAACGGCAGTAAACTCCAAACCATCTGGATTGAAAAATTGAAGTTTCTGAAAAACCGCCATCAGGAATATAATTGAAACCACCAGTCGTATCAATATAGGTTTCCCATGCGCCCTGGTCGTCTCTGATTATTTTGAACCTCATAATATTGGTAGAATTATCGGTTTTATATGATCTTAACTTGTATAACGATCGTAGTTCAATGCCATTCTGCTTGATTATTGCGATGGAATCATCGGAACCTCCTACCTGTAAAAAGATTGCGTTGGCGCATTTCAGATTTGCCGAATCGGAAAGTAAATAGATGCGTGCGTTGTTGTTTGACGAAGTATTGAAGGAAAGTTTCATCCAGAAACTCCATTCTGTATTTACCGTCCTGCCGCTGCGGGTAAGAAGAATTGAAGTGTCTGTTCCCGATGATTGCAACTGAAGCTGATTGCTCAGATTAACCTCAAACTGTGTCGTATCGCCTGTCCACGCGGGATTGACCGAAAAATTTCCATCCGAAAAATTATCAATAACCTGCCCCGGCGCCATCATCGGAGCAAGGAAAAGCAATAAGAATAGTTTTTTCATGATTTCATTTTTCTGTTTAATCCCCCAAAACCCAAAAAGTAAAACCACTGTTAATAACTTTTTTGCCATTTCGCCATTTCATTATCTTTGCCTAAAACTCGACCCCGCATGAAACTGGCAATTGTAGGCGCTACCGGACTGGTAGGCAGAGAAATACTGAAGGTTCTGGAAGAGCGCAAATTTCATCCGGATTTGCTTATTCCTGTTGCTTCCGCAAAATCGGCAGGAATATCGGTTATGTTCAATAATCTAACCCTCGTTGTTCAAACAAATGCCGAAGCGATTGAGCTTAAACCGGATTTAGCAATCTTTTCTGCCGGAGCTGTAGTTTCGAGGGAATGGGCTATACGATATGCGTCGGCGGGATGTACTGTAATTGATAACTCTTCGGCATGGCGCATGGATCCTGACGTTCCGCTGATTGTTCCCGAAATCAACGCCTCCATACTTACCAGCTCCCATAAAATAATAGCTAATCCAAACTGTTCTACAATTCAATTGGTTCTGGCGCTGGCTCCGTTACATGAAAAATACCGGATTCGAAGACTCGTGGTTTCTACTTATCAATCGGTAACGGGAACGGGGGCAAAAGCGGTGCTACAACTGGAAAATGAACGCAACAACATTTTAGGGGCGATGGCATATCCACACCCGATTGACCTGAACCTGTTTCCACATGGCGGCGATTTTCTCGAAAACGGATATACCACAGAAGAGATGAAACTTCGGAACGAAACACATAAAATACTTAACGATTATTCAATCAGGATCACTTCAACTATTGTGAGGGTTCCTGTTTTGGGCGGACATTCAGAAGCGGTAAATATTGAATTTGAACATGATTTCGCAATTGACGATATTGTTGCAGAATTATCAGAAACTCCCGGCATAGTTATTCAGGATGATCCGGCAAAAAATTTATATCCAATGCCGCTAACCGCAAGAGGGTCGGATTCGGTTTTTGTCGGTCGTATCCGACGTGATGAATCCCAGCCAGCCTCGCTCAATTTGTTTATTGTTGCCGATAACCTCCGCAAAGGCGCCGCCACCAATGCTGTTCAAATCGCCGAATATATTGTTAATGCTGAAATTATTTGAAAACTGAAAAACTGAAAAATTGAATTTTGGAGCCTTGAACCTGCAACACGAAGCCTTGTTAAAAAAAACAGTCAATTGATTTTTATCAACCTCTTAGTTGATGAAAAATAGTAATAATGTTGCTTTTTATCATTTTATTACTAATTTTGTCCGATACTAAAAAGCAAAGTCTAAGAGGCAGTATAATGATCAATAAAAATCATCAGGCATCCAATTGTAATGATTGCAACTGCAAAACTCAGATTTTTAAAAATTTAGGTTCGATAGAGCTTGATTTAATCAACAACAGCCGGTTTCAGGTTGACTATAAAGCTGGAGAAATCATTTTTAAACAAGGCACACCTTCGCCCTACTTTGTTTGTATTACATCAGGATTGGCAAAAATCTATATTGAGGGGTATGGCAAAAATCTTATTCTGGCGCTTGTAAAACCGGTTGATTACATCTTCGGACCCGGTATATACGTTGATAATCGTCACTATTACTCAGCATCAGCCGTTGAAGACTGTACAGCCTGTCTTGTGGATGCATCCGTTTTTAAAAAACTGATTCGTGAAAATCCAGATTTTGCCGAGGATTTTTTAAAACGAGTATCTCTGCAATCAATCTTTAACTTTGAACAGATCGTCAGTCTAACTCAAAAGCAAATGCCCGGCAGGATTGCGGACGTCATTTTTTACCTTTCCGAAAAAATCTATTGCAAAAACCCTTTTGAATTAAGCATTTCACGACAGGATCTGGCCGATCTTTCTGGGATGTCGAAAGAAAGCGCCATAAGAATTTTAAAAGAATTTAAGGAGGAGGGTATATTAACAGTTGCAGGAAATAAAATGGAAATCCTTAATATAAAACAACTTCGTCAGATCAGCGAAACTGGCTGATCATACATAATGATTGATATTTATCAACAGCCGGTTGAGAAATGTCAGTTATTATATTAACAAATCTCACCAATACCATACGAGGGGTTCTTGTTTTCTTAGATACTTTTGTTGCGGAAACTTTTTGCACAAGTTGTCTGCTGCAATTCAAACGTATTTATTAACAAAATCTGTAAAAAAATGAAAAAATTACACAAATTTATTATTGCTGCCGGAATGATGGTTTCGGCTGCAATGTTGATGTTTACTGCCTGCACCAAAGAAGGTCCGCAAGGTACTGCCGGAGTAAACGGAGTAAACGGAATTAACGGAGTGAACGGAGTTGATGGCTTAAATGGTAAAGACGGAACAGCTTCCTGTCTTGTTTGCCATACCATTGCTAATTTTGATTCAAAAATTGCCGAGTACCATTTTTCAAAACATTATATGGGAACAGCAAGTAGTAGAAATACTAAATTTTGCGCAAGATGTCACACAAGCGAAGGATTTATTCAAATTTTAGGGAGTGGACAATATGTTGTAGCAAACGATATGCCAACTGCAAACAGAGTTAACTGTACAACCTGCCATAAACATAGTTCATTTGATTTTACCGGCGATACAGTTGCTCAAATTTTAAGAAGTATTACGCCAGTATATTTGAATTATAACAAAAATCTTACCGCAACAGATTTTGGCGCAATAAATAACCTGTGTGTTAGTTGCCACCAGATTCGTGGCGCCACCTCTTTGGTTTATTCCGATACTACTCTCAGACCCCAGGTTATAAATAAAGCATTTGACCAATTGCCATATTTTCCTTTTGTGAATACGAATGACAATGATACTGTTCAATACCGGGTTGGGAGAAGCTTCTCAGTTCATGATGGAAACCAGTCAAATTTATTTTCAGGTATTAATGGTTATGAATATCAAGGCAAAACATATACAAGAACTTGGAAACACTCAGCTTTTGCATGTACGGATTGCCACATGAATAAATATAATCCAGCCGACTCAACCGGTGGTCACACATTATGGGCTAACAAAGCTGAATGTACTGCATGTCACGGCGGCGATAAAATAACCCCTGTTCAAGCCCTTATTGATGCAAAAAGAATACAATTAGCCGAACTCCTTACTGCCAGAAAAGTTTTCAAGAAAACTACAAATACATCTGGAGTTGTATCTTACAGCGCGCTTCCAAGCCACGATTTCAATGGAAAACTGTACCAAACTGTTACAAGTTCAGAACTTTATGCAACAAGTTCAAGTAATAACACTGTTAGCCCGACAACTGGTCTGGTGATTTACGGCAATATGCTGAAATACGCAAAAGATACCGATTTTGCAAACAGAATAGGCCGCGTATGGAAATATGGTGAATTAGGTGCAGCTTACAACTATGCCTATATCAACAGTGAATTATCTATGGGCGTTCACAATCCTCCTTATGCGCTGCAACTTTTACAAAATTCTATTGATTGGTTAACCGCAAATCCCTAATTAGGTTTTAATTGCGGCACAGATTCCAAAAATAAAAATTGATTTATTTTTGGAATCTGTATTTTTTATTGATGTTAACAACCCTGGAATAAAGTGGTATTAAATTCGAAAAAGGCTTCAGCGAACCTGAGGCTTTTTTACAACCATAAAAAATCGCATTTTCAGTACCTCAGAAAACCAATTATTATCGAATTATTAATAGTTTAATCTAAAATAAATAATTATGCAAAGCAAAAAGTTGAAAAAACTGATTACGATCTTTTTCGTGCTTTTTATCTTTTCAGCATGTACGAAGGATTTAATCGTACCGGATCCTCCTTCACCACCACCTCCTCCACCGGTACCAGGGAAAATCAGTTATGCTGGGGAAATACAACCCATTTTTACTGAAAAATGTGTTAGTTGTCACGGTGTTGGACAGAATCCACCAGTTCTGACTGATGGAAAATCCTATCAGGCTATGAAGAATATGGCAGGTATGATAGACACGGGCGCGCCGGAAACCAGCATACTGTATATCGAAATGGCGTCCGGTGGCGGCATGAGCCAGCATTGCAACAAAGCCAATGCCGATTCTGTTTTAAAATGGATCAGTGAGGGCGCTGTAAATAATTAATTGATTTTTCACACTTATATTTAATCTAAATACATACATAAATATTATGGATAAAATGAAACGATTAGCCCTGGGTTTTATTTTCATGATGAGCGGTCTTGGAATGGTTATTGCCCAGGATTCAATCCCTGAACAACACACCCGGAAACCATTGGCAAAAGCTCCATTTGAAAGCGGTTATTTTATGGCAGACCGAACTGTTTTTCTGCCCCCTGCAAGAACCCTTGAAGCTGTTATCCAGCATGACTTTGGAACGATACAACAACACTGGTCTGACCTCTATGGAATTTGGGGCGCTTCCAACATCCGTCTCGGGCTTAATTTTACAATAACAAAAAATCTGCAGGTGGGGTTTGGAACCACTAAGTTAAAAATGCTGCAGGATTTTAACATTAAATATGTCATTGCTCGTCAAAGGAAAGATGGTTTTCCTGTTACTATTTCTTTTTTTGGAAATGTGGCTATAAATGCTAGTAATAAATCCTCTCTTGGAAATAATAAACTGCTATCCGATCTTGATTACAATTCATTAGTAAAAGATACTGCCTTCCGAAGAAGCATTCAAAATCAGATTATTGAAAACGACACTAACGCCGGAATTAACTATATTACCTACAACCAGGCATCAGGATTAAATGGAGCTAACCAGCCGGATCTGAGTTCATTATTTGACCAAACCTTTAAAGCTTCTTACAGGTTCTCATATTTTGCTGAATTTATGTTTGCCCGTAGGTTTTGTAAGGAATTTTCGGCACAGCTCGGGATTTCATGGGTACATTATAACCTGGTCGATCAAGCCGAATCGGACAATAACCATGTAAATGGAATGACAAACGATAACATCAATATTTCCGGTATAGGAAAAGTGAAGATCAGCCCACAGGCATCAATCATACTTAGTTACTCTCAACCTGTTTTTACTTACGTGAATACTGCCCCGTGGCCCAATTTTGGTCTTGGTGTGGAAATTTCAACAAGTACACACGCATTCCAGATCTTTCTGACGGCAGCCAATGGACTCGTTCCCCAGGAAACCGTGATGCATAATAATAATAATCCATATAATGGCGCAATTCTTCTTGGATTTAATATAACCCGGTTGTGGACCTTTTAATCCAAAACCAAAACAAAATGTTAAACAACTAACAATTAAAAATTATGAAAACATCTCAAAAAATTTCAACAATCATTGTTACAGCTATTGTTGCTGTCGTTTTTCTGTTTGGTCATGCAGCTTCTGCGCAACAAGCCAAAGCAAAGACATGGCCTGTTCCCGATAAAGACAAGGCTTTGAAAGCCTCAGCAAAAGCTGATGTTGCTACTGGGAAAGAACTTTGGGCAAAGCATTGTAAATCGTGCCATGGCAGCAAAGGTTTGGGCGATGGACCAAAAGGCGCATCATTGAAAACTTTCCCGGGAGATTTCTCTTCAGCAGCTTTTCAAGGATCTACTGATGGCGAACTTTTCTTTCGCACCGATAAAGGCCGCGATGAAATGCCTGCCTATGAAAAGAAAATTCCCGATGCAAACGATCGTTGGGCGTTAGTTGCCTACATGCGTACTTTCAAGAAATAATTGCATACCGCGTTTATTATGATTAACCAAATGGGTGTAAAACAGATAATTTCCTGTTTACACCCATTTCTTTTTGCAATGCAATCCCTTATATTTACTTTAAGATACTATGATTTATAAAGCAAATTTACGCCCGGCTTGGCTTGTTCTTTTGATGTTGCTATTGTGTGCCATTGCCCTTATTCTTTTAAAAACATCTGATTTAAAACCGATTGTTACAACTCAAACCGAAAAAGAAAAAGCGGCAAAGACAGATTTTATGAAATTTAAAAATGCAGTTGAAAACGAAAACTGTTTCAAATGTCATGGCCAGTCGAAATATTCATATCAAAATAAAGAAACAAATAAAAATGTTTCTAAGCGGATGTATTCAGAAGTTATAATCAACCGTGAACTTTTCTACTCTAGCAACCACCGGGAATTTAAATGTACCGATTGTCATTCTGAAGATTATGGCGCTTTCCCCCATAACGGAAACCTTCGCATGGAAGCAATTGCCACTTGCATTGACTGTCATGGAGGAGATGAGAAATACGCAAAATTTCAATTTGAGCAAATTGATACAGGATTTATGGCCAGCGTCCATTCCGAAAAACATAGCGAAGATTTTACATGCTGGATGTGTCATGATGCTCATACCTACAAAATAAATGCGCGGAATACCAGCATCCTTAAAGAGACAATTACTTATGATAACCTTATATGTCTGAACTGTCATGCAGATATCAAAAATTATCAGTTACTTACCGATAAAGTAAATCCAAATATCCTTCAGAAACATGAATGGCTGCCAAATCAGGCTTCTCATTTTACGAATGTTAGATGTATTGAATGTCATGCCAAAAATGAGGATACTTTGGTTGTTGCTCATCATGTGGTACCTAAAAGTCAGGCGGTCCGCAAGTGTGAATCTTGTCATTCACAGAATTCGATTCTTTACGCCTCCTTATATAAATACCAGGTGAGTTCCCAAATTCAGAAAGAAGGTTTTGTTAAAGGTTTGCTATTGGGAAATTCAACTACTATTGGACCCGATCAAAGCAACACCTTGAATATCATTAGTTTTATTATTTTCGGGCTAACTATTTTCGCAATCATTATCCACGCAGTTTTGCGTATAAAAAATAACCATCCACATGAATCATAGCTCCCTACGCCTTTATTTGTATCCTTTTTGGATAAGGATCTGGCACATGACAAATGCATTGTTTTGCGTAATTTTAATTATTACAGGTTTAAGTATTCAGTTTTCAAATCCTTCAACCATTGTTAAATTCAACATGGCTGTCACTTTTCATAATATTGCGGGGATGCTGCTTTTATTAAGTTACCTCGTTTTCTTTTTTGGGAATCTTTTTACAAAAAACGGAGGTCATTATGTAATTCCACTGAAAAACACATTTGACAGGCTGAAAAAACAATTATATTTTTATACAATCGGAATTTTCAAAAATGAACAAGCCCCTTTTCCGGCTAATGAGGAAGAAAAATTTAATCCGTTACAGCAGCTTACTTATGTAGTTCTGATGTATATTTTGGTGCCTTTTGTAATTATTTCCGGTTTGGGCCTATTGTATCCGGAAATAACCGTTAATAGTGTATTCGGTTTCAGCGGACTGGATTTGACAGATTTTGTACACATAATTGCAGGGTTTGGCATTAGTCTGATTATGTGTGTCCACATATATTTTTGCACTATCGGGAAAAATCCAACAAGTAATTTTAAAAGCATGATTAATGGTTATCATGATTCACATTAAAATCAAGAAACGTGGAAGAGCAATCTAATCTGAATAAAAAAAATTCCCGCCGGCAGTTTTTGAAAAAAGGGCTGCTGGCTGGAGCCGGAATAGCAGCCGGCGGTGGCTTGGTTTCAGCTTACGTTGACACAAATGCAACGGAATCCGGAAAGAAGGTAAAAGTCCTCACAACTGGAGGAGAGATCATGGAAGTGGATAGAGGCCTCCTTAAATTACCCAGGGTTTCTCGCGAAGAATCCCATAAAGGACTTCCGGGGCGAAAATTTGTCATGGTTATTGATCTTGGTAAATGCAAAAATGCCAGGAAATGCGTAGAAGCTTGCCAGAAAGGGCATCATCTTCCAAAAAGTCAAGAGTTTCTGAAAGTGTATTTGTTACAGGATTCTGAAAAAACTTCTCCGTATTGGTTCCCAAAGCCTTGCTTTCACTGCGACAACCCTTTGTGCGTGAGTGTTTGCCCTGTTGGCGCCACATATAAACGAAGCGATGGCATTGTACTTATAGATAATGAACGCTGCATCGGTTGCAAATTCTGCATGACAGGGTGTCCATATTCAACTCGCGTTTTTGCATGGAAGCATTATCACGAGTTTGATGAAGATAAAGAGCCTTATTCACCGGAAGCTAGCAGCCCTGGAAAGGAGGGTACGGTTTCAAAGTGCGATTTCTGTCCCGATTTGATACGGGTTGGTAAAGTACCATATTGCGTTTCTGCCTGCCCGATGGGCGTAATCTATTTTGGCGATGTGGATGAAGATACAGTAACCAATGGAACTGAAACATACCAGTTCAGCCAGTTGATCCGTGACCGGGCTGGATACAGATACCTTGAGACTCTTGGGACAAGGCCTTGTGTTTATTACCTACCACCCGTTGATCGTCAGTTTCCTGTTGATCGTGGTTTTCCGGATTTGACCGAAGAGGTTAAAAGCAGATATAAAGATACACCATATAGTAGAAAAAATAAGCCGTAAATATGGAAAACGAAAAAAAGAGTCCATTAAGGGAATTTGCTCCGCAACTTGAGCAAACCAGTTTTGCAGGATATGCTTGGATTGTATTTCTGCTTGCCGTGATCGGTTTTGGAATTTATGCTTTTTTTCAGCAGGTTTTTAAAGGTCATGAAGTAACAGGAATGCGCGACAACGTTGTTTGGGGGGTATATATTGTTAACTTCATATTCTTTATGGGTATCAGTTACGCTGGCGCACTGATATCTGGAACACTACATTTGTTCAAAACTACCTGGCGCAAACCAGTTATCAGGATGGCTGAATTTATTACGGTAATTTCACTTTTAATTGGCCCTTGCTTTATTCTTCTTTGTATTGGCAGACTAGATAAACTTTATTATCTTGTAATTTTTGGACGTATTCAATCACCAATTACATGGGACGTAATTGCCATTTCAACCGATATTTTCGGGTGTTTCATTTTCCTTTATCTCGCTTTATTACGCGATCTGGCAACACTTCGCGATGACGACTTCCTTCGTCTTCCTAGCTGGAGAAAACGCATTTATAAAGCCCTTGCATTGGGTTATACCGGCGCCCCGGAACAACAGCAGCGTCTCAACAGGGCAACAGATATTATGGCTGCAATGGTTATTTCAATTGCTATTATCGTTTATTCTGTATTAGCTTGGATTTTTAGCGTTACGCTACAACCTGGCTGGCACAGTACAATTTTTGGCCCATACTTCGTAATTGCGGCAGTTTATTCGGGAAGCGCAGTGCTGATAATCACAATGTGGGTTTTTAGAAAGGTTTATCATCTGGAGGATTACATCACAAAAAAACACTTCGTTGCTGTTGGGGTGATAATGCTTGTTCTTGCCGCCTTTTTCGGATATTTTACTTTTAGCGATTATCTGACCAAATGGTATGGTTCGGAAAAAAATGACGAACTCCTTATTCAGTTGCTTTTCAAGGAATTTTACTGGCCTTTTATAATTTCAAACTATATCGGTGTGCTGTTACCTTTGATAGTTGTAGGAATACCTAAATTCAGAACGGTAACCAATATAACGCTTACCTCAATAGTTGTCGTTATTGCCCTTTGGCTAAACCGGTATATAATTGTGGTACCTACACTCGAATCGCCCTATCTCCCTATCCAGGATGCCAGGCCTGAGTGGGTGAATTATACTGCTACCTGGGTGGAATGGAGCCTGAATGCTGCCGGAGTTGCAGTATTCTGTCTTTTGTTTACACTCGCATCAAAGTTTGTACCTATTGTACCAGTAACTGGTTTGATGGAAGAAGCTAAAAAAGAAGATGTATTGGTTTGAAAATCAACTGAAATTAAATGATTACTATGAAAAAGTATAACTCTTTTCTCACCATTTTGGTATTGTTCATCGCGATGATGCAACCACACAATTTGAAAGCAGAGGAAAACCTGGATTCTGCAAATATATATACCGAAACCAAGCTTACGCTGGGCTATTTTTGTGGTCCGCAGGATTCAGTATACCTCACAGCTACTTTGCTAATAAAGCGCGAAGAAAATACGCTTGCACTTGAAGATGCTCAGGTTGAATTTATTGTGATTGGGGAAACATCTAACAAGGTAATCGGAACAGTTAATACAAATCAAGAGGGAATAGCCAAATTTACTTTCTCTATTACTGGTTTACCTACGAACAAAGACGGAATGATTTCATATATGGCAAAATTTGCAGAAACACTCAAATATCCTGCTACTGAAGTTTCTTTTAGCGCAAAACCCGCAAGTCTTAAACTTTTTTTTAGCGTCGAGGATTCTGTTAAAACACTAAGAGTTACTGCAACTCAGAAAAATGCGAAAAGGGAGGTAATTCCGATTTCTAAAGAAACCGTTATGATATATGTTCCAAGGCTTTTCAGCCTTCTTAAAATTGGCGAGATTTCACTTGATGAAACGGGAACAGGAACACTTGAGTTTCCAAAAGAAATCGTTGGAGATACGCTGGGAAACCTTATTGTTATGGCTAGAATAGAAGAGCATGACGTTTATGGATTTGTGGAGGGCAAAAATACTATAAACTGGGGCGTTCCAAAACAATATTACAAGGCGGAGGTTCCTTCACGGGAATTATGGACTCCTATTGCTCCAATGTGGATGATTATTACACTTATTGTAATGCTTTTGGGTGTTTGGGCTCATTATTTTTATGCGGTTTACGAGCTGATAATGATAAAACGGCTAAGTAAAAAGAATATAAACCTTTTCTAAAATGGATGAAACCAAATAACTTTTCAGAGGTAGCAAAAGTCGCAATTTCAGAAGGAAACATGCAGCTTTTTAATAAACTTACTGGAGGTTTTTACTGGATCAAAGGTATCGTTGTTCATGGCAATCATTTAGGTAGGAAGTTAGGTTTTCCTACTGCCAATCTTAAAATGTTTGATAACAATTTATTTTTACCTCCTTATGGAGTTTATGCGGTATATGCTGTAGTAGAAAGGCGTGCTTTCAAAGGAATGGCAAACGCTGGAATTAGGCCAACAGTTGATGGAAAAACTATGAATGTGGAAATTAATTTATTTGATTTTTCAGAGGATTTATATGGAAAAATTCTGGTTGTTCAATTTATTGACAGGATACGTGACGAAAAAAAGTTCAAGAATCTTGATGAACTAGTTATCCAAATTCGTGAGGATAAAAGGCAGGCTTTATGCCTACTTGCCTGAATGCATTATACTTATCGAAACTCCTGATATTCCTTGAGTTGTCATACGAGGGATAAGATTTTCGAGTTCAATATTTAAAATGCCTGGCTTAGTAATTTTTAAATACCGCTTCAAACTAATGGAAAGCTGACACGAATCCCCGGTGACTTCACCAAGAAATTTTCCTTCTTTCGTTTTTACTTTCAACTGATATTCATGGATCCGCTCCTCTCCAGATGGCGTTTTCATATCCATGTTAAAAAAAAGTGTCTCGTATGGAAATTCGGGTGTGAAACTGAAGAGTAAAAAAATATCAAAAGTTTCATTCGGCTTTTCAATAGGAATTTCAAAACTCAAAAGATTAAATCTATCCCACTGGTTTCTGGGAAATTTATGATATAATGCGGTTGGTTTTTCCCGAATGCATGCCTGGTTAATGATCAAAAGTAAGATAAAAACTAAGGTAAATAATCGTTTAGATCTGTATAGGTTTGCCATCGTTATTTTTAATTTTTATAGGTAACCTTATAGTAAAATTCGTGCCTGTGTTTTCGTTTGATGTGAAAGAAATTTCACCCTTCATATCCAATATTATACCTTTTACAATGGCGAGTCCCAATCCCATTCCTCCGGTTTTTGTAGTAAAATCGGGTTGAAATATCTTTGATACCAGGTCTGCGGGAATGCCTATTCCGTTATCTGAAATTTGAATAATTATCTGATCGGTAGTTTCATGCAGACTTAACAGGATTAACCCATCCTTTAAGGAACCAATAGCTTGAACTGCATTGTTGATTAAATTTGTCAAAACCCTTATCAATTGAGAACGATCGGACAAAATTTCTATAGTGTTATTTTCTGATTCAAATACATATCTGATATTGGTTGATTCTTGATACAATGTCAATACCGTGTTAATAACTTCCACAATATTGAGTCGCTCAGATATAGGGGGTGACATTTTAGCAAAACATGAAAAATCGGAGGCAATTGTTGCAAGCGTATCTATTTGTTCGACCAGGGTTTTGGTAAAGCGAGTGATCCGTTGCTCCATGTCTGGCGCATGTTCATTCCATGATTTCTGAAGATATTGAGCGCTCAGTTTCATAGGTGTTAACGGATTTTTAATTTCGTGAGCTACTTGTCTGGCCATTTCCCGCCAAGCGCTTTCTCTTTCATTTAGCGCTAATTGATTTACGCTTTTATCGAGTTCATCAATCATTCTATTGTAATCGGAAACTAAGCGTCCTATTTCATCATTGATTTTCCAGGAAATTTTCTCATTCGGTTTTCCGAGTCGTAGCAGCGACATCTTCGTGGAAAGTAATGCCAACGGAGACGTTATATAATTAGAAAGTAAAAAGGAAATCAAAGCGCCGGATAAAATTATAAGAATATAAATATTGACGAAAGTGACGAGAAATGAAGAAATCTCTTTTTTTAAATCATCTAATCGCGCAAAATATGGCAAATTAATATATCCCAGTAAATTACCCTGATTATTGTGCATAGGAAGGTATACTGAACCGAATTTCATATTTCCGATTACTTCTTCGTGGATAAGGATTGAATTGTGTTCAATGATCATTTTCTTATAGGCAAGGGCGTTGATTCGCTCTGAAATAAGACCCGCAGCGAATATTTCTTTGCGACTGGAAGAAATTAAGAACCCTCGCGTATCATACAAATTTATATCACAAAAGAAAATATTTGAAAGCTTTATTAGAAAATTTTCAGGTTCCTGGTTGATAACGTCGGAAGCCGTCCCAGACGCGCTGAATTTGTCCTGAACCTCGGTTAACAAAGAATATGCCTTCTCGCGTAAATAATCACGTTTTTTCATTTCATTAATTTTTATAATATAGATAACCTGTAAAATACCAATGATGACCATGGTAAGAATAAGAATGTTTGTTAAGTAGATTTGCAGCTTGGTACGCAGGTCAACAGGATTGGAAGAGATTCCTTTTTTAACCATACTGAAGCCTTTGATAATAAGCGCCAGGCAGGAATAGATGATAAAAAGGTAGGAAAAAGGGGTGATTTCTGAAAAAAATCCATTACTTGTTTTACTGATAAGCAAGTCGCTACCCTCATTAATCCTGAAATGAAAATGCTTGAGATTATTATCAAAAAAGTATGGACTGATACGAGAATAGCGCGGATAAGTCTCTAATTCCAACAAATAATTGCAGTTACCTACTGAATGAACCAATCGCCCGTACTGATACAATGCGTAAGTGTAATTTGGCTGGTGAGCGGGATTTTTCCAATTTTCATCAAGTAATAATCCCGGGTAGCCTGGATCGGGAATTATACCTGGTAGTGTAAACTCAATATATAACTGTGCTTGTTTTTCGGTAGTTGCGTTTGATTCGATAGTGTTCAACAATGCGAGGTAATATTCTTTTCCATATCCAAAATCAAGATAATACAGACCTGGCGCCGACGTTGTTTCACCATAATTCTTAATCAGATTTTGAAAAAAATGGTTGCAATCAATAACGTATTCCTGAGGCTGCACACTAAGTTCCTGCTGCGGTTTGCAGAAAGTAACCTGAATATTATACCTGCGCCAGTAATCCTTAAAATAACGTTGTTTCAAGTAGATATTAAGGCTATCGGAAAAATGCTCATGTGAATTTTTAAAAATAAGCATTTTCTTCAATATAGAATCAGACCTTAGTTTTTCGACAATCTGATAATATCTGTCCTCGGTAACAGGATTTTGTTTGGATATAAGGTTAAGCGCGATCAAGTTCACGTTATCGTTTTCTTTGAGAGTATTTGCACGATTTAATAGAAATGTTGCAAGGAGAGAATAAAAAAATAGTAAGAAAAGTATGTGTAGTAACGAATACCTTGGTTTTTGCATTGATTTTAAATACCAATTAAAACAAGCATAAACGAAAAAAAACAAAATGATACCATAATTTATCTCAGTTGAAGTTGTCTTGCATATAATTATATATAGAAAAAAGGAGATAATCAAGCCGGAAAAGAGCATTTCGATTTTTGAGGAAAAAGAAAAAATCTTTTCAAATATTTGATAAGAAATAATTAGGAAGGCGCCCGACAGCAAAACAATGATGAATAATCCGTATATGCTTACTGCTGTCAGATTAGCAATATTCTGGAAATTAAGTGAAAATGAGGAATTGATAATTAGGTCTGTAATGAGAAATTCTAAGATAGTAAAAAAAACGAATAGAATTACTAATAAGCCCTGGTATTTTATAAACCAGAATTTATTATGCAATATTTTTCTTTGGTTAACAACATTTATTTTACCTATTATCCAGACTATATAAAAAATTAGAAGCGAATTAAAAAGGAAATCGCCGAGTGAAGGTAGAAAAAAAGAAGAGGAGTATAAAGACGGACTAAATAATTCGGTTTGATATAAATGTTCAGGAAATTGAAAATAAAACTGAATAGTCCGTAAAATGAGTATGATAAACGAAACGGAAAGTAGAAACTGAATTTTATGAGTTTTAAAATAAATGATACTCAGGCAAATACGGTAGATAAATATTAGAAGGAAAGAGGATCCAAGAAGGAATAATAATAAACGCAATATTACTAAAAAATTATTGGAGAGTCGAAAAGATACGGGAAAACCCAGGTTATTACATCTTTCCGGAGGAAATGCCACGCTGAAAAGATATTTTTCGTTAGCTGAGAAAACCGGATATGGTGTTTTTTCTATTGATAAGGATACCGTTTCTGGTAAAGTAAATGGAGGAGAAAAGTAATTTTTCAAATAGGAATTAGTGATCGAATAATCATTCTTTATTAACGCGAAAGCAATAAACTTATACGATACAACTTTCTTTGTGTAAACGCTAAACCACCCATTTTGAAGGTGAACTACCTGAAAACCATTTTCAGATGATTTAAAAAATCCTGGTGAAAGAATTTCCCGGTTACTGTTCCAAAATATTAAGGTATCATTTCTAACAATGAATAACGATATTCCCGGTTTTTCGAGATTTATTACGTTGTAAACAGAATCTTCTGTCGCTTTGGTAAAAGTTTTAGAGGCAAAGTTAGTTGAAATAGTTTCGACAAAAATCGTAAGGGCTTTCTCTTCATTGACAATTTCTCGCCTGAAAACTAATAAAAGATTTTCTGGAATATTTGTCCAGTTGATATACCAATCTGCACAAGGTATAATCATGAATAAAATACCGGCAACAATAAAATGTTGAAATTTTTTTAATTTAATTATTTTTATTTTAAAATTGGTCAACGGGGTGATGTGTAGTTAAAAATTGTGACCTCATAAGATTGCACATAAACGTTTATTCAAGATAAGATGGCAGGGTTTTCCATTAAATGCAATTTGAATGCCTTACGGGGCTTAAAATTATCGAATTACCCGATTGAGAACAAAAATCTGACTTGAATAACCCATATTGTCTCTTTTTGCAAGAAAATTGGATCTTAAACCATTAAGGAATGATCGAAAATAATTGTTTTTTCCGTTTTGGTATTTTTCGCTAAGCATGGAGACGTAATAAGCGTCAAGTTTTTGTGGTAGAATATTTTCTATAATAAAATGATGACGATGAGCCAATCTGGTAAATGATTCGGTTGTAAAATGATAGAGGTGTCGGGGAACATCATAGGCAGCCCAAAACGTTTTATATTTACGTGCATCTGGAGAATTGCAATTTGGAACGGCAATTATCAGAATCCCTGAATTAGAAAGCAGACTATTAATTCTTTTAAGTGTTTGACTCAGATCATGCACATGCTCTAAAACATGCCACATTGTAATGCAATCAAAAGTCCGCAAGTTTAACTCATAAGTATTAATATCATTAAAAACTTCTATTTTTTGTTGATTTATTGCAAAATCTCTCGCTTTATTATTTAGTTCAACTCCCACTACCTGGTGTTTCATTTTTTTGCAATATGCAAGAAATTCCCCTGTACCACAACCAAAATCAAGGATAGCCCCTGTTTCACAATACTGACGGACAAGGTTATATTTATTTCGAATAGAAATATTTCTGGCAAGTTTATAAATATGGCTTATCAAATCTTTTTTTGAAGCATCATGAGAAATGTAGTCCTTCGATTGGTAGTAATAGCTAATATCAGCTGCATCAGGTCTTGGGTTTAAAAACCTAAACCCACAGGCAGTACATTGCATGACATGGAATGTTTCCTTTGAAAGGAAATGATCTTTGATAGAAGAAAAAAGTATAAATTTAGTTTTGTTACAAATAGGACAGGTTGATAATTCTTCAGTCATAAAAAAAGGTTTCACGTGGAACGTTATCTTCGAAGGTAGACAATAAGCACCGAAATATCTGCAGGAGATACACCACTAATCCTTGTTGCCTGTCCTATTGAGGAAGGTTTAATCTTTGTTAATTTTTCTCTGGCTTCAATGGATAAAGAAATAATTTTATTGAAATTATAATCATTTGGGATGAAAAGGTTTTCAAGATTAGCCATTTTGTCAGCAAGCAGTTGTTCTTTTTCTATATAATTTTCGTACTTTATAACTAACTCAGCTTCGGCGATGATCTCCTTGTTATCAAGGCTGTGCATTTTTATATACGAGTTTAGAAAATCAATTTTATTAATCAAATCAGTTAGAAAAACATGGGGTCTGAGAAGAACGTTTGCAGCTTTTTGTTTTTGGGTAGTAGTGGCTGAATTATTTTCTATAAGAATAGGATTAATGTTTTCCGGTATTAAAGTTTGATTTTTCAGAAATCTGGTCAAATGATCTACTTTTTTATATTTATCGGCAACATCTCTCAGGCGGTCAGCTGACACAAGTCCATGTTTATAAGCAATACCGGTTAAACGATGATCAGCATTATCTTGTCGTAAAAGTAACCTGTATTCGGCTCTGGACGTGAACATCCTGTAAGGCTCTTCAGTACCTTTTGTAATTAGGTCATCAATTAGTACACCAATATATGCTTCAGAACGTTTAAGAATAAGTGGCTTTTGATTATTAATCTTCAAATGAGCATTTATACCAGCCATAAGTCCTTGGGCAGCAGCCTCCTCATAACCAGTTGTTCCATTAATTTGACCTGCAAAAAAAAGATTTTCAATTATTTTTGTTTCTAAATTATTATATAATTGTTCTGGAGGAAAATAATCATATTCAATGGCATATCCTGGACGAAAAAACTTTGCTTTTTCAAATCCTTTAACTTTCATAAGGGCTTTAAATTGAATATCTTCGGGCAAAGAGGACGAAAACCCATTAACATAAAATTCTACGGTATTCAAGCCTTCCGGTTCAATAAATAACTGGTGTCTGTTTCGGGCAGCAAACCGATCAATTTTATCTTCAATTGAAGGGCAATATCTCGGTCCACGACCAATAATCCTTCCAGTATACATGGGGGAGCGGTCAAATCCGGTTCTTAAAATGTCGTGTACTTCCTCATTTGTATAAGTAAGAAAACAACTTTGCTGGTTTTCTAATGGAGGCGTATCGGTAAAGGAGAACTTCCCGGGTTTTTCGTCTCCGGGTTGTTCATCCATTTTAGTGAAATCAAGTGATCTCCCGTCTACCCTAGCCGGTGTCCCGGTTTTCATTCTATTGGAGACAAAACCTGATTTTACTAGATTATCAGTAAGATTTAGTGATGTTCCTTCGCCGATTCTACCGCCTGAAAACTTTTTTTCACCAATAAATATTATGCCATTAAGAAAGGTTCCGTTTGCTAAAACAACTGATCTGGATTTAAATTCAAGTCCCATTCCTGTTTTAACACCAATAATTTTTCCATTTTTAAGAGTTAAATCAACAACAAAATCCTGCCAGAAATCAACATTAGAGTTTGTTTCCAAAATACTTCTCCATTCCAGGGAAAATTTAATTCGATCATTTTGCGCACGTGGACTCCACATAGCAGGTCCCTTTGATCTGTTGAGCATTCGGAATTGAATCATTGTTCTGTCAGTCACAATTCCCGTATTTCCTCCTAAAGCGTCAATTTCCCGAACAATCTGTCCTTTGGCTATTCCTCCAATAGAAGGATTGCAAGACATTTGTGCCATGTTCATCATATTCATTGTTATCAACAACACTTTGGATCCAAGTGTTGCAGCAGATGAAGCTGCTTCACAACCTGCATGACCAGCGCCAACAACAATTACATCATAACTATTTTTCAAAATTTATTGTTTCACGTGAAACATTTTTGGGAGTAATAGATAATTATTAGATAGTCTTTGTCGGAAATAATTCGTCGTATAAATTAAGGTAAATATTTTCTTTGGCTCTCATTTTTTTCTTATCATCACCGCCTTTATCATTGAATCCAACCAGATGTAAAATTCCATGAATAATAACTCTTCGTAATTCCATTTCCAATTTCTGTTTAAATAATATTCCGTTAACTCGAACTCTTTCAACACTGATATACATATCACCTGAAATGAAGTCGTCAATTTCCGAAAAAGAAAAAGTAAGAATATCTGTCAAAGACTTACGTTTTAAATATTTTTTATTAAGTTCGAATAAAAAAGTATCTGAACAAAGGATTATATTGATTTTTTCAACTTTTTTTCTTTCCATTTTTATTGCAATACAAATCCATCTTCGCAGTTGGAGTGTATTCTTCACACGAAATTTAATGTCTTCGGTAAAAAATTGAATTCGTATCATTAATTTTCGTGCATTACGTTTTTTTCCTTTTCCCAGAAAGATTTTAAAAATTGAATTCGCTGCAATGATTTCTCGAAATTTATACTTGAAACATAAAAAATCAGATGGATTCCCGTTCCGTTTGCATTTATCTCAAACTCATCCGTAAGTGATTTGATAATATAAATTTCCCGCCCCAATTGATGTCTCCGTATTTCCCTGTCAAGCAAATCCTCATCAACAATGAAATCATTGCAATTTCCAACCAGGTTTATTTTGAATATAAGACCTTTAAAACTTTTCTCAAAAGAAACATTCAGGCAATCCGAAACAGTATTAGAACCAAGCGAAAAGAGAACTTCAGCAGCTTCAGAGGTTGCGAGTTGAATATTTCCGAAGTATTCATTTGTGATATTATGGAAATCACAGATTTCTTCAACAAACCTTTCGAGACGATACCTTTCCTTTTTGCCGTGGATTAACAACTTTTCAAGGGAATATTTCATTTTATCGTTCTATTTTGACAATGTAGCTATTCACTTTGTTTTTATAAAAAGAGCGTAAAGATGGCAATATTAATTCCAGTTGATCATTACTGGCTCTTTTATTTATATTATACTCAAAAGTTTTACTAAGGTTACTTATTTTTTGATTTTTTGCTTCAATTGACTCCCTTTTTTCTTCTCTGTCCCTGGTTTGCTCAGCTTTTTCAGATTCAAGTAAACGTGTAATAATGCTCTGCTGCCTTCGAATAGTTTCCTGTGTTATCTTTTTGTTAATCAAATCCTTTTCAATTTGTTCCATATCATGAGCTGCATCATTCAATCCGGTCTGATCTTTAATGCCTTTTGACCCTAATGCATCCTGATACTTTTGCATTTCATTTCTAAGGGCTTCCTGTTGCGAGGCAAGTTTTGCAATTTCCCGGTTCATACTTTGCTGCTCTGATTTATTGGAATTTCCTGGTTTTTTGGATCCTTCAAGTCCTTCTTTTAATTTTTTTAATTGTTCACCAATTTTTCCCTGAATATCTTTCATCTCCTTTGCTGATTTTTTTCCGGTTTTTCCTGATGAAGGATTTGAACATGATTTATTGCCACTTTTCGATTTCATACTGCTAGATAACTTCTCATTCATGTTCTGCAATGATTCATTTAGCAATAATGCAAGATTGTTTATAGAAGTCATGGCAAATTGTTGTCGTGTTACCACCGCGCCAATGTTTCTTGCTTCAAAGGATTCAAGCGCCAGGTCAATATTTTGGTTTATTGACATTATTTCTTTTGTAATAATCGGCTTAATCATTAACTGACGTTTGGCTATTGCATTTAAGGAGTCTTCAACGATTTTCATTTTATCTCCGAACTCTTTTTGTCTGACAACAATTTCAAGATATCGTGGATCCGTCCTGGAAATTGGTTTTGTTTGGCTGATAAGTTCTTCCTGGTTAAAAGACAACCGTACAAGATTTTGTAGAATCATACGAACATTCTGAGCATCCTCTTCAAGTTGATCTTCTTCCGATTCTTCATTAGCCGATTCAATTTGCTGCGCTAGTTCTTTCATATATCCAGAGGCTTTCTTTTGTGAACTGGAGGCTTTTTTCTTGTCTTTTCCTTCAAGACTGTTTTTACTTTTAGAAAGATTTAGGCGGATGCTATCCTGTAGTTTTTCTGTATTTCCAAGCTGGACAGGTTCTTCAAGATTTTTTGCGTCTTTTTGAAGTTGTTCTATTTTAGCCGATAGAGAATCGGACTTATCATTAATCTCCCTCTGTTTTTCAAGTAATTTATCAAAGTCATTCAGCGGTGTTTCAGTTTTTTCAGCAAGTTTTTCCAGTTCTGAAGCTGTTTTTTTAAGTTCTTTAATTGTTTCTTCAAGCTTTCGGTCAAACTCAACTTGTTTCATCAAAGCGAGATTTCTGTCAAGTTGATTTTCAAGTTCTTTAGTGTTCAGTTTCATTTTTTCCAAAAGATTTCCAAGTTTCTCTTTATTTACTTGATTCATTAGAACTTTTAACTCCTCGATCATTTTTTTTAATTCTTCAGGAAAAATCTGATCCATCATTTCATTCAGCATTTTTTGTTTTTCAATGATTCGTTCACTGGTCTCGAGGTATTTCTCTTCGCTGCCAATGTTCTCGGAAGCCTTTTTCTTAATGTCCTCAATTCGTTTTTGAATAACTTCACTGCTTTTTATCAAGTCATCCATTTTTTTCTTATCCTGCCACGAAATACTATTTTGGTCAATCAATTGTTTATTTAGCTCGTCCAATGTTTTTTTTATGGATTTTGAACCAGAGATACTTTTTTCAAGTTCATCATTGATATATTCCGCATTTAGTTCGGTCTTTGCTGAAATTTCTTCCAAGGTAGGCGTTGTAATTATATGTATTTCGGTCCGTGTGGCTTTTGGTCCATGTATTTGGTCATTATCCTGTATTTCGAAATAGTAGATTATTTTCTTACCTGGATCTGGTAACAATGTAACGAGATCAATTGAATAATAGAAAATCTGATTATTTAGTTTTTTTTCTATAGGAATTTCGGTTAGTGTATAATTACGAGTGGTATCGTTTTTATTATAAATTTTATAATTAAACGTAAGCTTTGTAAACCCGTAATCATCCTTAATTGTGCCTTTGAAGAATAATTTTGTGAAGAGTACTGAATCTGTAGATTCAATAATGAAAATTGAGGGATACCCGTCATTAATTACCATCAATCTATAAAGTAGTGAATCAGAAAAAGAAACACTGGAGTTAACAGGTTTAATCGTATATATGCAGTTGATAAGTGGCGAACCCGAAAAAGTGAATTTATTTACCGACTTTGTTTTATTTAGAATAATTTCCGGAGAAAATCGCATTAAAATCTCTTCTACATCTTTTGTAAAGAAATTCCATGTAATCCTTGTTCCTTCTGGAACAACAACATCGCCTTGGTTTTCAAAGATTTCATCTTTTTTGGCGGTATATTCCGGATAATTAATTACAATATCAAAATTTAGAATTATTGGTTTAGGAAGAACATTAATTGTATAAGTTGCTGATTGCAAATCATCAGTAACAATTTTGAAATTTATGTTTGATTGCAAAGATTTGAATTTATATGAATAATTGCAATCTTTTGCTCTCAACATTTTATATATAACATCACCGGTTTTAATAAAAACTTCAGATGGAATTTCGTCACCAATGATTTTCACGAGTAATTCAAAATCATCCTGTTGTAAAACGTCCAGTTTTTTATTTAGGATTTCAAAAGTATAGGGGAGTGGTTTTATGAATGTTTCGTTGAAACGTATAATTCGACTTGTAGGCTCCGAAATGGTACGAGGAGTCAATAATATAAGAAGCAATATAATTATTATCGGGACGCCTGCAAATCTGAGATATTTAAAATTTTTCCTGAAATCTATCGCAAGGTTAAACTTAAAAAGTTTCAATGACTTGGTTTTTTGTTCAATACTTGCGAAGACAAGGTCTGAATTTTCAACCGAATCTTTTTTTTGCCCGATAAGTTGCAGGGTATTCAATAATTTATCCTGAATACCGTTGAAATGACCGCCGACAATCTCAGCAGCCTGCTGATAAGTAATAAGTTTTCCAATTTTTAGTAACTGAAAGCATGGAATAAAAATTAACCGGGTCAAAACAAACACCAGGAGTGAAGAATATGTAAAAAACAATACTTTGCGGACAATCGTTTCAAAATAAAAAAAATTTTCAAGCATGATGATCACCAGAAAGAATACAGCAGTTAGCGTCACAGACCATAAAAAACCTCTGATCAGTCGGTTTTTGTAATATTTTCTAATGAACAAATCAAGTTTTTCGATGAGTTCCTGACTGTTATTCTTCATTTTAAAGTCGGCTTTTTCAAATTAAACAATAATTTGTGGAAAGTAGAAAACGGATTGAATTTATTTATAGTATCAGGTACAAAATTACGAAATAGCAGGCACATGCCACTCAAACAACCGGAATAGCTTAATTTTGCATTAAGAAAATAAACATGAGATGACTAAACAACAGATTCGCGTTAGGTTTGCGCCCAGTCCCACCGGTCCCCTTCACATTGGAGGAGTGCGGACTGCATTATACAATTATTTGATTGCCAAACAATTTGGTGGAACAATGATTTTACGTATCGAAGATACTGATCAAAACCGATATATTAATGGCGCTGAGGAATACATCGTCAAATCACTTGAATGGTGCGGGCTTATATTTGATGAGAGTCCTGATAAAGGAGGCCCGTATGCTCCATACCGTCAATCGGAACGCTCGGCAATTTATCATGAATATGTTCAACGGCTGATAGCAAACGGTCATGCCTATTATGCCTTTGATACTGAGGCAGAACTTGACGCTGTTCGCGAAAAGTATAAAACAGTTGACAGAAAGGTTTTTCAGTACGATCATCAAACGCGAAAATTGTTAAAAAATGCTCTTGTCCTACCATCTGATGAAATACAAAATCTGCTTTCAGACGGCGCTCCTTATGTAATTCGTATCAGGATACCCGAAGATGAAACAGTGAGGGTGCAGGATGTGATCCGCGGAGAAGTGGTAGTGCAAACAGCCAATCTTGATGACAAGGTATTGTTTAAGTCCGACGGTCTGCCTACCTATCATCTTGCCAATGTTGTTGATGATTACCTGATGAAAATAACTCATGTAATCCGCGGTGAAGAGTGGCTTCCTTCAGCCCCATTGCATGTATTACTATACCGTTTTCTGGGATTGGAATCTTTTATGCCCCGGTTTGCGCATCTACCTTTGATTTTGAAACCTGATGGAAACGGGAAACTCAGTAAACGCGATGGCGACAGGCTTGGATTTCCTGTTTTTCCTATCGAATGGAAGGATTCGAAATCAGGTGAGATTTATGCCGGTTACCGCGAAGCTGGTTATCTACCGGAAGCTGTTATTAACATTCTTGCTCATCTTGGATGGAATCCGGGTAATGAACAGGAACTTTTTTCGATGGAGGAACTGATTCAAAATTTTTCGCTCGACCGGGTAGGTAAACACGGTTCAAAATTTGATCCGGAGAAGGCAAAATGGTTCAACCATCAGTATATGCAGAAATGCTCAGAAACTGAACTTGCCGTTTTGATGAATCCCGCAATGGCCATTCACCAGGTTTCTCCCAATTCAGATTACCTTGAAAAAGTGATTGCACTTATAAAGGACAGGGTTTTTCTCGTTCCCGATCTTTGGAATAATTCCTGGTTTTTCTTTCAAAGGCCAACAGAATTTGACAAGCAGGTTTACAAAAAAATATGGCAGGCAAATACGACTGCTGCGATACAGGCATTTTTGGTTGAAGTTGAAAAAATAACCATTTTCACCAAAGATACCCTGCATACGCTCGTTCAGGAATTTACAACTCAATCGGGAATGAAAACAGGACAACTGATGAATCCAGTCAGATTGCTAATTGTAGGTTCCAACCAGGGACCGGGGATGATGGATATTGCCGATATGCTTGGGAAAGCTGAGTTTATGGAAAGGATTCGGATAGGGCTGGAGAAGTTGAAGAAATTGGACACATAGCAATGAATTTGCATACTGATAGTCTTTTCTAAATTGCAAAGGGGTTAAAATATTTTATCAAATTTTAGGGGTGAGGAATTTTGAATTTGGGTCATATAAATACGACTATTTACATTATTTTCAGTTAGCTGATGGGGCTGATTAGAAGGGAAATATATCAGGATTGTATGGAAATTCGTACAATGGAAAAAACGCCCCCCAAAAAAACAAAGTGGGTGAAATAGAGGGTTATAGAGAATAAAAAAAGCTATAAACGATTAGTTCATAGCTTCTTTTGATATTTGACTGTTGTCCGACTAGGGGTCGAACCTAGACTCTAATGATCCAGAATCATTTGTGTTGCCAGTTACACCATCGGACAATCAAAGTGCAAAATTAATACAATTTTTAAAAAACGGTCAAGTTTTATTTAACTTTTTCAACTTTTGACCATGAATCTTTCAACGGGACGACACGGTTAAAAACAAGATTTTCCGGGGTTGAATCTTTATCCACCGAAAAATAACCCGTTCGTTCAAATTGGTACTTATCTAAAATCACTGCATTTTTAACCGTCGGCTCAATCATTGCTGAGCTGATCCTGAGCGAATCGGGGTTCAGATAATCTTTATAGGTTTTTCCATTTTCCGGGTCATCGGGGTTTTCTATTGTAAAGAGTCTGTCGTATAGCCTTATTTCTGCTTTAACAGCATGTTTTTCAGATACCCAGTGAAGGGTTCCTTTCACTTTCCGGTTGCTTTCGGGCATTCCGCTTCTGGTTTGTGGATCATAAGTACAATGAATCTCGATGATTTCTCCTGTTTCAGGATCTTTTGCAACGCTTTCACACCTGATAATATATGCAGCCTTCAATCGTACTTCACGGCCTGGAGCGAGGCGGAAAAATTTGTTTGGAGGCTCCTCCATGAAATCCTCCCTCTCAATGAAAAGAGATTTTGAGAATGGCAATTTCCGTTTCCCTTTCGACTCATCCTCGGGATTGTTTACTGATTCCATATCTTCAACAAGGTCATCAGGATAGTTATCAATAACTATCCTGACGGGATTTAGAACTGCCATAAGCCGGTTGGCGCTTTTGTTGAGATCTTCGCGAATGCAGAATTCGAGCAAACTTACGTCAATTACATTGTCTCGTTTGGCAACCCCGATGATATCTGCAAAGTTGCGTATCGAAGCCGGGGTAAACCCACGCCGGCGCAAACCGCAAATGGTTGGCATTCGCGGGTCGTCCCAGCCGCTCACGTTGCCATCGCGCACCAATTCGAGTAGTTTACGCTTGCTCATTATCGTGTACGTTACGTTGAGTCTGGCAAATTCAATTTGTCTCGGAGAATAAATGCCGATCTCCCGGATAAACCAATCATAAAGAGGGCGGTGGACTTCAAATTCAAGGGTACAAATTGAGTGTGTAATCCGTTCGATGGAATCAGACTGTCCGTGGGCGAAATCATACATAGGATAAATACACCACTGATCGCCGGTACGATGATGGCTAGTATGCAGGATTCGATACAGAACCGGGTCGCGCATGTGCATGTTGGGCGAAGCCATATCTATTTTTGCACGGAGCACCTTTGCACCGTCAGGAAATTCTCCCAAACGCATACGGGTAAAAAGATCAATGTTTTCTTCAACAGATCGGCTTCTGAATAAACTTTCACTGCCAGGACGTGTTGGAGAGCCGCGGGTTTCACCGATTTCCCCGGCAGTCATGTCACAAACGTAGGCTTTACCTTTTCTGATAAGAATTACAGCATAATCATAAAGTTGACCAAAATAATCGGAAGCATAAAAAAGGCGGTCTTCCCAGTCAAAGCCAAGCCATTTTACATCTTCCAATATGGAATCAACATATTCCGTATCCTCTTTTACAGGGTTTGTATCATCGAATCGAAGGTTGGTTTTGCCGTTATACTTCTTTCCCAGGCCAAAATTCAGACAGATTGATTTCGCGTGGCCGATATGCAAATAGCCATTGGGTTCGGGTGGAAAACGGGTATGCACTCGTCCATTATACACGCCGATACGATTATCTTCTTCGATTATCTCTTCAATGAAATTGAGTGATCTGGTGTTTTTTTCCTCCTCCGGGAGTTTGTTTTCAGCCATAAAATTAATGTTGTGGTTCTCGCAGATGTTTGAAAAATATTTCTGCCAGATATTTTGCAAACTTAATACAATTTAAAAAAAATATGGGCAGTTCATGGCAAATTCATAATTTAGGCGATTTAAAAATCGGAATTATGGGAAAAATAGCGCTTGAAGGAATGGAGTTTTTTGCATTTCACGGGTGTTTCAGGGAAGAACAGATCATCGGAACAAAATTCATTGTGGATCTTCATGTTGAAACAGACACAACAAAACCCGAAATATCGGACAACTTACGCGACACGGTTGATTATGTTGCATTATATCAATGTGTTAAAAAAGAGATGGAACAGAAATCGCATTTGCTGGAACATCTGGCAAAACGAATTATGGATCAATCGCGTTGTTTGTTTCCAACAATTAATGCGATTGAACTGAAGATTTCAAAGATAAATCCGCCTATGGGTGGAAAGATGCGCCAGGTGAGTTATCTGCTACAATGGAATAAATGAAATTGGCAAATATTAATTTTTTTTGTACTTTTGCGCCACAAATCAGGGTTTCGTGGCCGAGTGGCTAGGCAGCGGTCTGCAAAACCGTCCACAGCGGTTCGACTCCGCTCGAAACCTCTCTCACCCGTTTCATTTCGGAACGGGTTTTTTTATTTTCCCTGGATATATAGAAGATATTCGCTTATCATGACGAGCGTCATGGTAAAAATGGAACTGAGAATCAAGCGGGTAAAGGTCAGAAAAAACTCATTGAGCCTGAATATTTCAAGGTAAAAAAGGGCAAAATGATGAATCAGTACCAGTGAAGTTGCATAATAAAGGAACCACTTTATTCCCTGGTTCCTAAGTGAAGGCGTATCGCCGATAAGCGATTCTGGACCGGAGGAGATAACTATAATTGCGAATGGTCTGCAAAATGCCATCAACAGGCTTGCGGCTGCATTTAAACCGATTGTATTGGTGAAAATATCTATGCATATTCCAATGACGAAAGCAGAAATAAGCAACATCCACTTAGGCGTATCAAATGGCAATAACAAAATGAAATAGATGTAGAAGTAAGGGTTGATAAAACCGCCGAGATAAATATGATTCAAAATCAGTACCTGGAAAGAAATCAGGAAGAAAAACCGGATGATATTATAAAAGACTGTTCTTGACGTCACGGGTATATGTTTTTCTCCTGATTATTGGGTTTTAAAAGATGATTTCAATGTTTCCTTTTCCTGACGCATTAAATCTACAACTACTTCGATGTAGCCGAGACTGTTGAAATCGGTAGAAAAAAAGATTTGTCCGCGATTGAAATTTTCATCAGGTGTAATCGTAAAATCGGCGATGGCGCCAATCATAAGTCCTGGAGGAAAAATATCTGAATTTCCACTGCTGATAATTGTATCTCCTTTAACCATTTGTATATGCTTGGGTATTTCCTTTAACTGTCCGATTCGGTAATTTACGCCATTCCATTCGACATTGACCAGTTGCTCATTTTTTTTAAACTTCCCCGAAACCCGGCTGTCCTTGTTAAGCAAGGACATTATCCAGCTAAAATGGGGCGAAACGCCAACCACCTGACCAACTACTTTGTTCCCGATAATCACGCCCATGTGGTTTACAATACCATGAAGCGAGCCTTTGTTAATCATCAGAAAATTATTTCTTTTGTTGGTTGAATTGCTGATAACTTTGGCGCTGATGTACTTATATTCAAGGTGGACGATAGAATCCTTCTTGTAAAAAACATTTTTATCGGTAACATAAAACGCTTCAGGAATTCGCGAATGCAGTCGCGCCAGCTCTTCAATCAGAACACTGTTGGTTTTCCGGAGAGAAAAATATTCCGAAATATTACTGAAAATACTGTTGACACTCCCGGATAAGTTATTTGAAACTACGAAAAGGGAACTTTTCTGGAAATCGTTGTTATTGACAAGCAGAACCAATGAAATTGTCTCAAGAATCAGGAAAAGTAGATAGAAATAGCGTTCTCTGAGAAATACAAAAAGATTCCGCATGACTCCTCCTACTTGATGAGGAAGGTAAACTTATCAAAGTTTTTAAGCGCTATACCTGTTCCGCGGGCAACGGCGCGAAGCGGATCTTCTGCTACATGAACCTGCAATTTGGTTTTCAGATGAATACGTTTGTCGAGTCCCCGCAAAAGTGCGCCGCCACCGGTAAGATAAATCCCGGTATCGAAGATGTCGGAAGCAAGTTCCGGCGGCGTCATTTCAAGAGCGTTTAATACAGCAGTCTCAATTTTGGCAACCGATTTATCTAGACAATGGGCTATTTCGGCATGATTAACAATAACTTCTTTGGGGATACCAGTAAGCAGGTCTCGCCCATGGACTGCATAATCGGGTGGAGGATTTTCGATATCGGAAATTGCAGCTCCAACTTCAATTTTAATTCTTTCAGCAGTACGTTCACCAATATTGATATTATGCTGCTTACGCATATACTCTTCGATATCCGCGTTGAACTCATCGCCTGCAATACGGATGGATTTGCTGTTTACAATTCCGCCGAGGGCGATAACGGCAATTTCGCTTGTGCCTCCGCCGATATCAATTACCATGTTACCGATAGGTTCCAGCACGTCAATCCCGATGCCGATTGCCGCCGCCATTGGTTCATGAATCAGCCTCACCTCTTTGGCTCCAGCTTGTTCGGCTGAATCTTTAACAGCGCGTTCTTCAACTTCAGTAATTCCCGACGGAATACAGATGACCATTTTCAAGGCTGGAGGAAACCAGGATTTTCTGAGGTCTATCATCTTTATCATTGCCCTGATCATGTGTTCAGCCGCCTGAAAATCGGCAATAACCCCACCACGCAAAGGTCTCACAGTTCTGATGTTCTCATGGGTCTTGCCATGCATCATCTGAGCCTTTTTCCCAACGGCAATAATTCTACCGGTACTTCTTTCAATGGCGACAATTGAAGGTTCGTCAACCACCACTTTGTCGTTATATATTATTACGGTATTGGCTGTACCCAGGTCAATAGCGATCTCTTTCGTAAATAATCCCATGAAATTTAACTTTAATGTTTAAAATGCCGTATCCCAGTAAAAACCATTGACATATTGTGTTCGTTGCAGTATCGTATCGAATCAACATCCCTGATAGAGCCGCCAGGTTGAATAACTGCGGTAACTCCGGCTTCATTCGCAATTTCAACACAGTCGGCAAAAGGGAAAAAAGCGTCGGAAGCCATAACCGATCCTATTGTTGAAAACCCGAATGCCTGCGCTTTTATGATTGCCTGCCTGAGCGCATCTACACGCGATGTCTGCCCCATCCCACAACCAATTAGTTGGCGTTCTTTGATAAGAACAATAGTATTTGATTTAAGATGTTTGACGATTTTGTTTGCAAAAATCAAAGCCTCACTTTCTTCAGCCGATGGTTTTATTTCTGTAACGTACTGAAATTCAGAAATATGTTCGGTTTTCATATCTTTATTCTGATCAATAACGCCATTCAGAAGCGATTTAAACTGCCTTTTTGAGAACGTAAATGAATTTTTTTGCAAAATTATTCTATTTTTCTTTGACTTCAGGATTTCAAGCGCATCTATTTCAAAGTTATCGGCAATTAAAATTTCGAAAAAGAGGTTGTTGATTTCTTCGGCGATATCTTTTTTTATGACGCCGTTGGCAATAATGATACCTCCGAATGCCGAAACAGGATCGCAGGCAAGAGCGTCAAGATATGCCCGGAGGAGAGTTGAACGGCTGGCAACGCCACAAGGATTTGTATGTTTGATAATGGCAACCGTTGGCTCGGTAAATTCGCCGATAAACTGAATGGCGGCATCAACATCAACCAGATTATTGTACGAGAGTTCCTTGCCATGAAGCTGGGTGAAAACGCGCTTCAAATCGCCATAAAAGGTAGCCGCCTGATGTGGATTTTCACCGTATCGCATGGGCGTGGCAGTAGGAATGCTCTGCCGGAAAACATTGATATATTCCTCACGATTGAAATAGTTAAAAATCTGGGTGTCGTAATGCGATGAAACATTGAAGGCGTGAGCCGCAAACAACTTCCTGTCGGCAAGGCTGGTAACTCCATGGTTTTTCCTCAGGGTCTGAAGCAACGAAGAATACAATTCTGCTGACGGAACTACTACTACATGCTTAAAATTCTTGGCGGCAGCCCTAATCAAAGATATTCCGCCGACGTCTATTTTCTCAATGATCTCCTCGTCATTATTTGTGGTGGCAACTGTTTTTTCAAATGGATACAGATCAACAATTACAAGATCAATTGAAGGAATTTCATATTTTTCGATATCTTCCACATCAGTTAACTGATTGCGCCGCCAGAGGATACCGCCAAATATTTTCGGATGAAGAGTTTTTACCCTTCCTCCGAGAATGGAGGGATAAGAGGTGACCGATTCTATTGAGGTTGCGCTAATTCCTTTGCCTGTGAGAAAATCAAAGGTGCCTCCCGTTGAATAAATCGCGATCCCAAAAGATTCAAGGGTACGCGCCAGTTCTTCGATTCCATCTTTGGAATAGACTGAGATGAGGGCTGATTTAATTTTAATCTGGTCGGTCATTGAGAATAGTTTTTATTCATTTTCGCAACCTCTCCACCCGCTCGATCAAACCCTTCTGATGTTGTTCATCGGTGGAGGCAGGGTCTTTCATTTCACGGAACATAGTGCAGGGAAGTTCGGCACAGTTGCCGCAATCGTTGTATTTTAGCTTGTTAACGCTGCAATCATACAAGGGACACACTTTTGCCGGGAGGTGTTCAACTGCCCAGAAGGTTTGTCCTTTCACCGCGTGACAACCATTGCATGTCTTTTCAAAAAATTCGCAATCAGAGCAGATAAGTCCACAGGCTGAGATTACCATAACGAATGAGTTTAATTGTTTCAGCAAAACTACGGAAATAATTGAGCTGGTTTTAATTTCCGACTGCTGCTTTTGAATATCAGATCGTTTTCACGAGGAAATAATTCTTCTTCCCCTTCCAAGGCGCCAAATTCCAAGATTCAAATTCAAAGGAGGAAACGAGACAGTGTTATGGTTTACAAAACCTTGAAAAAAGTATTTGGGATTTGAGACTTGGGATTTGGAATTTGCTATCAGAATGTCACAATTTACTTTGTTTACAGTATACTTTATGAATATGCCTCAGATTTTTCTGTAAGTTTGTGAATCCAATTCAAGCTCTGCTCAGTATATATTAGTCCCATAACATATTTTACTATGAAAAAGCAAATTCTGTCGCAAGGTCTTTTTTTCGTCCTGCTGATGCTTCCAATTTTATGTTTTTCGCAATGGAGTACCAACCCGGCTGTCAACAATGTAATTTCCAACCTCAGCGGCGAACAGGTCATTCCCAAAATTGCCACCTGTTCAAACGGCGATACTTATATCGGTTTTTTTTCCAGCGAAACAGGAAATTACGACGTCCGGCTTCAGCGGTTGGACGCGCTTGGAAATATCCTTTGGGCGCCAAATGGGATTTTAATAAGCGGAAACCCTCAGGAAACCTGGCTCACCGATTGGGATATGACGTGCGATGCCTCCAATCATGCCATTCTCGTATTTAACGACATTCGTACCGGCAGCACTAACGTTGTAGCATACCGTATCTCACCCTCCGGCGGTTTCGTCTGGGGCGCCAACGGTATTATGCTGTCGAACAGTACAGCCTTCAACGTTGCCCCGAAAGTAGTTTCAACCGCAGCCGGGAATATCGTTGTTGCCTGGCAAGCCGACGATGTTATCATCAGACAGAAGATAAGCCCTTCCGGCGCTCTCCAATGGGGTCCCGCAGGAATTACGCTAACATCGCCAAACAGTCTCTCATGGCCTCAGCTCATGCCCGTTGGAGCCGATGATGTTATTATGAAATACTTCGACGACAGCGGACCTCCTAACGCTCCAACACGGCATGTATATGCCCAGCGTTACAGTTCCACCGGAACGGATGTTTGGACCAGCAATGCCATTATATCAAATGCTGGCGGTATTTCGGCATGGACACAGATTTTCCCATTTATCAACGATGGCAGCGACGGTTTTTATATTGCCTGGCACGACGACCGCGACAATAACCAGCGGGCAAGCGTATTTGTTCAACATATAAGCAGCGCCGGCGCGGTACTTTACTCCTCTAACGGGGTTGAAGCGTCAAATTTATCCAGCATGAATCATTATTATCCGCAACTTGCCCTTCCTCCCGGTTCTACTGATGTTTTCGTTTACTGGAATGAAATGAACGCGCTACAGAGCCAGTGGGGAATATTTGGACAGAAGATCAATTCTTCAGGGGCAGTGCAATGGGGCGGCGGCGGTATGACCTTTATTCCGGTTTCCCTCACCGATGTTTATCCTTATGAAGCCCGCAACACACCGACTGATATGATCCTTGTCTTTGAGCAGTATTCGAATGCTATTGATGGAATGATAAAGGCTATGCGCATTTCTCCTTCCGGCGCTATGCTTTGGACTCCCGCCCAAAAGGAAATCTGCACAGTATCCTCCCAAAAGGTACATCCTGTGGTAAACGAATTTGCGAACAACCAATGGATTGTTGCCTGGGAAGATGATCGCGGCGCCGATGTTGACGTTTATGCCCAGAATATTCAACTGGATGGCAGTCTGGGACCCGCTTTCTCAGGAACAATTTCCGGAACTATAACACTCAACGGCGGAAGTGGCAATGTGGCGCAAGTAGTGGTATCAGCCGGAACTACCACAACAAGTCCCGATGCCACAGGGTTTTATTCAATGACAGTACTTTCAGGCGCTTATGCCGTTTCGGCGTCGCTTTCCGGATATCAAGGCGCTTCGCAATCAAACGTTGTTGTCACTACCAATCAAACCACCACAGTAAATCTCACCTTAATACCCGTTCCAACAGGATATATTCATGGAACCGTCACACTTTCCAGCGGGTTTGGCATTATCCAGCAAGTGTTGGTATCGGCTGGTACGCATACAACCAATCCCGACCAGAATGGCAACTACACGTTGACAGTGTCTCCGGGAACTTATAATGTCATTGCCTCGCTAACTGCCTACATTCCGGATACGGTGATGAATGTATCAGTTGCTAACCAGCAAACAGTTACCGGCATAAACCTTACCCTTGTCCTTGCTCCAACAAACGGTTTGATGACCGGAACTGTTACTCTGAACGGCGGAACCGGGAATGTAACCCAGGTTGTGGTAACCGCAGGTGGCGGAGTTGCAACTACCAATCCCAATGCAAGCGGATTTTATACGCTCGATTTACCGGCAGGGAATTATGATGTAACGGCAAGTCTTGCCGGATATGCAACCCAAATGCTTACAGGCATTCCGGTTGTTGTAAATCAGACTACGCCAAATGTCAATTTTACGCTCGTTCCTGTCGCAGGCACAGGGAATATCAAGGGGCTTGTAACAATAGTTGGCGAACCAGCCGATGTTACTCTTACCGACGTAACGGCAGGCAGTTATTCAACGCATCCTAATGCTTTCGGAAATTACGATCTTGTGGTTCCGGCAGGGACTTACAATGTGGTGGCAACTCATCCATATACAACAACTGTAACTGTTAGCAATGTTCTGGTTGCACAGGGGCAGGCAACGACAGGGATCAATTTCCTCCTTACAGTAAACAGGGCAGATATGGTTTGCAGAGCTGTTGACAACCTTGGAACTACGCTGAACAATGTAGGCATTGAGATACAGGGACCTGAAGGACCTTATAACGGCACAATCATCAACGATTCACTGACATTTCTGCATGTCCCTTATGGAACATTCAATGGCACAGCTTATTTTCCTGGCAGCTACCCGGTACTGTCCGACACGGTTATCAATGCAAATAACCATCATCTGCTTTTTGTTTTTATCCTTGATGGGATTGCGGAAAAAAATCATAAGACCAAACTCAGCGTCGTACCTAATCCCGCCGGTTTTGATAGCAGGGTTTGCTTTGACCTGCCGGTTGCCGGAAGCTGGACGCTTGAAGTGGTTGATGGTATGGGTTGCAACCTTGGAACCATGAACCGTATCATGGAAAAAGGTTCACACCAAATAGCGCTTAATGAAATCATCATCAGTCGGAATCTTCAGGATGGGGTTTATTGTATCCGCTTAACCGGACCGAATGGAGAATCAGGGGCGTGTAAGATGCTTTTTTGCGTGCGGGATTAATATTTATACCTTTCTTTCTATTTGAAGTTTTCTAGAATCCTTTTTCTATCCTCGTTTTCCTTGTCGTTCTTATGAAAGAGCTCAATAAACGCTATTCTTTCTTCTTCTTTGAAGTACGCATAAACCAACCTCAGTCCGGAATTAACGCCTCTCCCTTTTAGCGCTCTGCAGGCAATCTTTTTTACTTTTATTACACACGTGGTCAAGCCAAGGTTGTCAATTCGAAAACTGAAAGGAGGTCTTTCATCCGGAATCACTGTTAAAACTTTTTTCACAGTTTCAATGTCATCCTGCAATGTTCTGTACTTTTTCAACAGAATTTTCAAATCCTTATTAAATTCGGGCAGTTCATCAAATGTCATGGCTGCTCATTTTCATCGCCGTAGTTTTTGATTGAAAAAGGCGCGTCTCTGTAAAAGACCAATTCGTAATCAATATCTTCGCCATCTTTTGAAGCTAACCACGGCATATCCTGATGGGAATAATTACTTATGGCAGCCGCCGACCAATCGCTCATTTGCTCAATAACCCTGTCAATTACATCCTTTTCACTTGCTTTCATTCCTTTCAGATCTGGTTTTTCAAGCGGCAGAAAACGTATTTGCGGATAACCGTTATATTCGGTTTTAACTCTTTGTAATTGACTATTGGTAGTCATTTGCTGAATGATTGATTCAAGTTTCTCAGGCGCTGGTCCAAAAGGCAGTTTCCGATAAACAGCTCCTGTCAAATGCTCCTCATACAATTCATAATAATTAAAATCAGCAAAATAGAATAGTTTGCCGATAACAGTTTCCCCAACGTTTGGTTTACCGGCACAGCGTTCAAGAATATATAACAGCACATTTCCGAACTTTCCAGATTGGAATTCAGGAAAAGAAATTCGTTCATTGATTATCTCCGATTTTGGTAAAACATCAATTTGAAATTCATTTTTCAATGAGAAATTGTCAGACATGAATTCATCTAATGAAAAACCAAGAATCAGCGATAATTTCTGCAACTCGATAATGTTCAGATTTCTTTTACCAAGTTCAATTTGAGCTATTGAAGGTCTGGAAATACTTACAGTCCTCGCCAAATCATTCTGCGATAACCCTTTCCTTTTTCTAAGTTCAGCTATTCTGCCTCCTAATTGTTTTTGCGTTGGGGTTGTGCTCATATTGCAAAATATCTTATCTATGTAGCAAAAATAGTAAAAGTTGCAAAATGCTACAAATATTTGTTTTAAAAACAAACAATTATTCGGTTAATGTATTCCTCCCTCCAGGGTAACAATAAAAAAAGCCACCCCAACGGATGGCTTCCTGAATTAACCCAATGAAAAACCAATCTTTTATTTTTTTGGCGCGGGCTTGGCTTCTTCCTTTTTTGGCGCAGGCTTAGCTTCCTCTTTCTTCTCGGCAGGTTTGGCGGTTTCCTTTGAATGCTTAGCCTTCTTTTCCGTTTTAGGAGCTTCCTTTTTCTCAACCGGTTTCTGATCCTGGGCAAAAAGGCTGACACTAAACATTACAGCCATCGCGATTACCATTAACTTTTTCATATTTTTATTTTTTTAAAGTTTTATGACGCAAAGGTGATCGTAGATTTTGTCGCAATTCTGGAGAAATCAGGTATTAACAAAACTTTAACAAAGAGATCGGATTTTCAGTATCGCAAGCGCATTTACCCTTGAATTTATTATCTTTGACCGTTTTCCAATTTCTATCCGGTGAAACAATTTTCGCGCATATTGCCGCTACTCTTTTTCATCTTGCCCTTCCTTGGAACCTTTTCAATAAAACGTTGATTATTAAAAAAATGAGTTATGGAAAAATTTATACAGATTAAAAGATTTGTGGCGATGATTATTATCTCGCTGATTGTGCTTGTTACAGGTCATTCCAGCGCCATGAGCCAGAAAATATCATTAACTGATACTGTTACAAAAGCGCCTGACACTATTTATCGGGAACTTAACGAAGTAGTGATATCTGCCACCCGCGTATCTAAACGTATCATTGACATCCCGTATTCTGTAGTCAGAATTAATTACTCAAACTTCAAATACGATCGTAAAATAGGCGCCAATGATATGCTCTCTTCCGTTCCGGGGCTATTTCTACAGTCGCGTTACGGCGATCATGATGTACGGTTTTCGATTCGCGGATTTGGCAGCCGTTCAAACTCCGGCGTTAGAGGAATACGCATTCTGCTTGATGATATTCCCGAATCGGAACCGGATGGACAGACACGGCTTGAGGCTCTTGATTTCAATTCCATCGGCAGGATTGAAATCGTTAAAGGAAATGCCTCTTCCTTATATACAAACGCTCCCGGCGGGGTTGCAAACTTTATGAACGACCTTGATTTTGATCGGTCATCAGTGGTTCAGTTCAATCAGTTCGGATCATTCGGGCTTCATAAAAATGGGTTTAAAGCTGCAATTAAAACCGATAAATACCGGTTTCTTACTACATACAGTTATGTGAATTATGACGGCTACCGGCAACATAATAATGAATACTGGCATATTCTGAATATGGTTTTGGAAGCGACTCCGTCAATTCATACAAAGTTGTCAATACTCGGTTATTTTGTTGATGGGGCAATCAAACTTCCGGGGTCTCTTACAAAAAGTGAATTTGACGCTGATCCTTACCAGGCAGATCAGCGGTCAATTGACCGGGATGAAAAACGGATAACTACCAAAGGAAGGGTGGGAATACGATACGACGCTATTTTTGGTGGGAATCTGAATAATGAGATTGAAATTACCGCTTATGGAACAATTAAATTCTTTGAACGAACAGCCGCCGATTACCGCATTATCAACCGCTATGGGCTTGGACTTAGCGCCCGATATATCCATAAATGCATGATTGGATCGCGGCACAATGAGTTTTCGGTTGGCGGCGACCTCTTTACCCAACCGGCGCGAATCGAATATTATAAAAACATCTATGGGGCAAAAGGGGATCAAATCGATGGATTGGAAAGTGAAGACATTTCAAACAAAGGGTTTTATCTTTCAAACAATTTCGAGATTCTGAAGGAGAAGATGTTTGTTTTGCTTACAGCTCGATACGATAATGTATTATATAGCATCGCCGAGCAAATCCTGCCCTCGCGCACCGATCGTAAACCATACAGCGCAGTTACTCCCAAACTGGCTTTGAACTATAAAATTACGCCAATGGTTTCAATTTATACCTCGTATGGTTTGAGTTTTGACGCTCCGGCAGCCAACGAAATGGGTAGTCCTGATCCCTTTCTTTTTAATCCAGACCTAAAACCTCAGGAATCGGGGAATTTTGAAGTTGGTATTAAAGGGAATATTTTACGGTGGGAGAAGGATTTTTTCAGAAGGTTGAGTTTCGAGGTTACTTTGTTTAATATCCGGCTCAATAATGAGATAATTCCTTATGAAGTGCTTGGGGAAGTTTATTACCGCAATGCAGCAAAGACAAACAGGAGGGGCGCTGAACTGGGTGCGCAACTTGAAATACTACCAAATCTGAATTTCGGCGTTTCCTACACATGGTCAGCTTTTGACTACCTTACTTATGAAGCGCAAACGATTGAATTAGATACCGGAAGTTTTATCATTTCCAACAAAGATTTCTCGGGTAACATTGTTCCGAGCGTTCCGGTAAATAACCTTTACCTTTCACTCGCCTATTCACTCTCTATCGGAAAACATCTTAATATTTTCGCCAGAGCCAGCTATCAGGGGATAAGCGGGATGTATGTTGATGATGCAAACAGCGATAAAACCAAAGGATATAACCTGCTGAACGGCTTGCTGGGTATTGATTTGAAATTCGGAAATTTCAACCTGATGGCTTCAGGAGGAGTAAATAATATTTTCAATGAAGTTTATGTCGGCTTCACAAATACAAATTCTGCCAATAAACGATACTATGAAGCAGGCGCGCCGAGAGATTATTTTGTGTCGCTGAATTTGGGGTACACCTTCTGACCCGCTTAATATTTCTCGCTGATTAATTTCAAAAAAAACAAAATGACAGATAATTTGACCCCTTCCCCCCGACCCCCTTCCCCAAAAAGGGAAGGGGGAGCCGATTCTAATCCGGCAAAAACCTATAAAGTTTGTTTTAATTTGAGTAGAACGTCATTCCCCTCCCTTCTTGGGGAGGGTCAGGGGGTGAGGTGTTCTATTTTAAGAACATTCCTTGTTTTCGTCTGTCTTTTGATCAGTTTTGGCATGTTTGCCCAATCCGCCAACAACCCGGATTCTCCCCTGAAGATCGGCGCCAGTTATCGAATCTATCCCGGTAGCGTCGATCAAACTGAGGTCTTCATCGTAAAAAGTCCCATAAACCAGAATATCCTCTGGGTTTCCTGCAACACCCTGAATTTTATACCATTATTTATCAGTGAGGGAATATTTGTCACCACCGATGGCGGAATCTCCTGGCAAGGCAACGATACTTGCACCGGGTCGCCTATCGCATTTCATGGCGGCGATCCAGGTATTGCGATAGATGTCAATGGCGCCTTTATTATTACACGCCTCGGACGTTCTCCTTTCGTTGGTTTATATTCGCATTACTCAACCGACAATGGGCAAACCTGGTCGGCGCAGAAGGTCATTTCAACTGACGATCTTGAGCGCGCATCTCTTGCTACCAACGATTTGCCCGGAACGCCCGGCTACGGAAGAACTTTTGCCGGGTGGATAAAGTTTGCTTATCCGTTTCCAATGATGATTGCATATACCGACAACGGAGCGCAATCATGGAGTACGCCGCGAAAGTTAAACAATCCAACCAACCGGAGCGCCGGCGGCGATCTCGCTGTTGGTCCGGGAGGAGAGGTTTATATTTGCTGGGCTGGCGTTACCGATGTTTCCCCATTCAAGGAGATTCTGGTTGGCTTTGCATCGTCGTTAAACGGCGGGGCTGATTGGAGTGTAACCGAAAATGTTTTCCCGATGAACGGAATTACCGGCGAACTCATAAACAAGGGAAAAATCAGGGTAAACGGGTTGCCCGGCATAGCCGTTGACGCTACCGAAGGAACCCGGAAAGGATGGATTTACATAGTTACAGGACAAAAAGACCTGGCGCCCGCAGGAAGCGATCCCGACATAGTTTTAAACCGATCCACCGATGGCGGAAAAACATGGTCGGCAGGAATCAGGGTCAATCAGGATGCGCTGAATAACGGCAAAACCCAGTATTTTCCAACAGTCCATGTAGATAAATCCGGGGCCGTAAATGTGATTTTCTACGATGACCGGAATACTACCAATGATTCATCCGGGGTTTTCCTCGCCCGGTCGAACGATGGCGGCGAGACCTTCAGGGAGTATGAAATTTGCGATCATCATTTTAAACCGCGTTCTATCGGTTATCTCGGAGAGGGTTATCAGGGCGATAACATTGACATCACTTCCACCGATACTCATTTATGGCCTGTTTGGATGGACAATTCTACGGGGGTCTATCAAATCTGGACAGTTCCCATTAAATTTTCTGATGTTGATGGAATCAATGAACCTAAATCCGGATCAGAGAGCAGTCTGATCCGAAATTTTCCAAATCCATTCCGTGACAAAACGACTTTTGAATATCAGGTTATTAAGTCGGGAAAAGCAACTATAACGGTTTATGACATCTATGGGCGGGATGTTGTCACCCTGGTTGATGAGTGGAAATTTCCCGGCAGGTATTACGTTGATTTTCTTTCTATCGCACCAGGTATTGAGAAATTAATTTCCGGAAGCATGTACTTTTACAAGTATAGGATTAACGATTGCGTGGAATCGGGGAAAATGGTAATGATCCGGTAACTTTACCTTGCAACAATCAACCGTTTGGCGCCGGCGAGGGGAACAAGATAGTCGTTTACGTAAAGCCGGTAGAAATAAACGCCATTGTTCAGTTTGCTGAGATCAACATTAATTTCATGGTTTCCGGTTATCATGCGTTGTTCCTGCGACCGGAAAACAATTTTCCCGAAACCGTCAAACAACCGTATTTGAATTTTGACCTCTCCATTATCAGCAAAACCGACAATATACGGATTAGCGGCTGGAATCCTGAACCCGATTGTGGTATTTCTTTGAACGGGGTTAGGGATATTCTGAAACAGTAAATAATTAAAAAGATCATTTACCTGATTCTGCGGCGCCGAGGGAATTACGGGCGGGTGATATTTCAGGAATGCGCCATCGCGTCCAACTGCGTAACCATGTTGCGAATCGGGAAATGTAACATCATAAATAGATACAGAATCGGGTGGAAAAATTGGCGTCCAGGTATTACCGGCGTCAAGGCTATAGATCATTTTTCGTTGCTGACCCAGTGGCGCCCATGCTTCAGTGGCATTTCTGAAATCAAGATCAGTGGCGTTTCCCTGGATGTCGAGTTCATCGTATTCCCAATTGATTCCGCCATCAAAGGTGCGAATCATGCCAACTCCATACCCGAAATCGGGATCGCCGCCCGCGCCCATAACCGTTATGGAATCAAAAATATGCAGCGAATGAACCTCGTCGGCAGGCGCGTCAGAAGGATCAATGGCGTACCAGGTATCTCCGCCGTTTGAAGTTCGCCAAATCACGCCGGCAATATCAAACATGCCGCCGCTTGCATATCCATACTGATCATTATAAAATTGAATTGTAAGAACAGGAAAGAATGCAAGAATGCTCGTATCAACCGTTGCCTGGTTCCATGTTACGCCGCCGTCGGCGGTTCTTACAATAGCGTGCGGCCTTCCTCCCATCCAGCCATTCAGAGAATCCCTGAACAGGATGCAGGTAATGAAGATGTTTTCTTCGGGATAATTTTGAGGTATCCAGGTGGCGCCTCCGTTATCGGTTTTCAGTAAAATTGTTCCATAAGGCGGAACGATGTAATTTAATGCGGCTGCCCATCCAAGGTTCCTGCTCAGAAAAAAAATGTCAGTAATCTCATTATCAGTATGACTATTCTGAGCTACCCATGAATCACCGCCATCAACGGTATGCAGGATAATCCCCGAATCGCCGGCGATCCAGCCATATAAACTATCGGTAAAAAAAACAGACCTGAAGAATTGAATAGTGGGAAGGTCTTTCTTTTCCCAAGTTCCCTGTGCCATAATGGCGAACTGACCAAAAAACAGGAAGACAGCCAAAATACATTTAGCCATAAAATTGAAAATATCAATGTAGCGCCATTTCATGAATTCAAAGATACAATTGATTTACAAATTTTGAATAAAAAGATCCCCCTTGCTGGTTTTTAGGAGCGAATCCTAACTAAGCGCTTCTTGCAGTATTCCGTGCGACTTTATACCTGTAAACCCCGGCAAATGCAATTGATAGTATTGCAAAATCTTCTCCAGCAATTCCCTCCTTTCGCTTGCTACGATCATTCCCCCCTCCCTTTTTGGGGAGGGGCCGGGGGTGGGGTCTTCCTCCTTTGGGGAGGGGCCGGGGGTGAGGTCAGATAGCGACAGGTTGGATTCCAGCAACGCGAAAAATTTTATGCTAAGTTTTGCATCGAGGCATTCCGGATACATCGGCGCGCCCGACTGGAAAATGCCTTCGCGCATGTTGAACAAGTTAGTTTCCAACGAATAGTTGAGCTGTGGAAATATCCCAAGATAATGCATCAGTTGAATGGCAAAGCGGATGTGAAAATCAGACACATTTTCATCCGTAGAATCAAGCGCGATACAAGTATTCCAAAGGAAACCAAACAGATTTGGATTGGGTTCCTCTTCGCGAATAGATTTGTATAACAGCTCGTTGATAAACAGCGCCACTGAACTTTTCCGAATGTCGAATGGAATAGTTTGATAGGGAACTGCCAAATGGACTCCGCGGATTGATTGCAAGGAAGCCTGTTCGCGGTGGTAAACTTCGAGGTCGAGAAGCGTGAGCGGCTGAAAAAGGGCTGGTTTGATTTTCGAACGGGTTTTGCGCATTCCCCGGATAAGATAGGACTGAATACCGAAAAGTTCGGTATAAATTTTAACGATGATACTGGTTTCCGAGTACTTGAGCGAATGAAAAACGATGCCTTTCGTGGAACAAAGCATCAGTTGATAAAGAGGATTTTGGTGACAACCTTTTCTGATCCTGTATCGTTTGCGGCGGTTACAAGATAAACTCCGGTGCGAACTTTGTTCCTGTCAAAATTTTTCCCATCCCAGATAGCTTGTCCGCCCTCTGCGCGGGTTGAATAAACCAGGGTTCCATTCACATCTGTAATACGGACTTGGGCATTGCTTACAAGACCTTTAATTGCGATATAGCCATCATAATCCGGTTTCACAGGGTTGGGAAAGGCATATACATCCCCAAAAGTATCGCCGCCAGGAGTAGCCGACGCCCGGAAAGAGATCACTCCCTTGTCGGTGCCAAAAAACACTTCACCATCCTGGTTTAGCGCGATGCAGGTGATTCTGTCAGATAAAAGCGGACTGTTTTCGGCGGTGAAATGGTAGATTTGTTTGACGCCGTCTTCCGAAAAGAGGAAAACCCCGCCGCGGTCGGTCCCTACCCATTTGCGGTTGGCTCCGTCAACGGCGATAGCTGTGACAGTTTCGTTTTCAAGCAGATATTGCACATACCCGCCCTGGGTCACGAGAATCCGCTGGGCGTCAAAATTCAGATCTGAAAAAACATTTTCGGGGGAATAAAATACAGCAATCCCTTTTTCAGTGCCAATCCAGATTTCTCCCTTCTGGTCTTCGGCCATCGCGAATACATTGTTACCGGGAATATTGCCGCTGCCCACAGTACTATTCAACAACTTTGATTGGTCATCGCCGGTATTTTCAAGTGTGTTGTTATCGGAAAAAACCAAAATCGAGTTGGGATTCATATTTCCATAACGCATCTGTATCCACTTTTGTCCATGCTTGTCAACTATGATTTGACCCAGGTCATTCTCATTCACTTTGGGAATAGTGAACCCTGTCCATTTATCGCCGTCTTTCACCGACAAACAACTGTTGTTGTGCGAGGTGACTACCCAAAGCCGGCCTTCTTTGTCGAAAGTGGCTCCGCCCACCCTTATGTCGGAAGTATCGGAAGCGGTATGATGGCGCAGTGTACTGTTACTTTCGGTATAGCGGCGGATGGCGGAATCATTGTATATTTCAACCAGCCCTTTTCCATAAGAGCCGGCGAAAACCTGCCGCGAGTTGGTCGGATTTACGGCGATTGTAACAATATCATGGGTTTGTCCGAGTACAGGATTGTTAAATGCTGTAAGGTTTTTCCAGTCGGTGTTATTGAAATGGTAAACCTGCGGCTGGGTGTATATTGGTATAAACGAAGCATCTTTTCCGCCTGGCGCGATGTAGAGGTCGTTATTCATGCCGGTCATGCTGAAAGCAAGCGATGTAAGAGGTCCTCCAAGGTTGATTTGATTAAAGACTCCGGATTGTTTGTCATAATTGATCAGCCCCATATAGTTATCGGCTACCCAGAATTTTCCCTCAGCGTCGGCGATTGCGTCAAGCGGGAATGGTCCGCCAGGCTCATAACTCCAGATGGTTGTGTAAACCTCCATAGCTGGATTGAATATCACCACAAAATAACTGAATGAAACCACGAGGTAATCATTGGTTGACCGGATTTGCTTCACTGTAGAATAATCATTCCGTATCAATTTGCTCCAGGATCCGTTGGCATAAGAAAAGATAGTATCAGGAATTGAAATATTTGTTCTCTTGCTAACAAATACTTTTCCGGCAAACCACGAAATGGTATTGTAGGTTGCCGAAGTGTCTATACGCGGGTCTTTATGCCAGGAGGCAAAATTAGCGAGATTGGGATCTTTAGCCCAGGCTTTGTAAATGCCCTTTTCAGTGGCGGCAAACAGAGTGTCGTTAGCGTCTTTTGCTATCGCAAGCACATTCACCTGACTGCCATCGCTGCCGATGTAGTAGGTTTCGCGAATTTCCTCCTTTACAATGTCGAGCGCCACAATGCCAAATCCGCAGGACAAATAGGCGTCCTTGCCGATAAAAAAGATATTGTTGATGGTTTTATTTCCAAGGATTTGTTTTCGTTTGATGTCGGAGATGTTGATAATCTGATTCTCTTTGATCAGATCAATGTTGGCATTGCTGTATGCAATTACCAGTGTTTTGTACTCTTTGCTATAACTAATGGCGCTGATTCCGATATCCGATAATCCTGATATTTTGGTAATCCGGGCTACGCTATTATCCTCTTTATTGAAATAGAATACGGCAAAGGGAGTGGAAGCATAAATTCGGCTCCCGGCGTCGGTTACAGAGTTGCAGAGGTAGTAGGGGAGTTCATCACGCCATTGCCCAATAGGAACCTGCTGAGCGAAAAGTGAAAAAACAGAATGGAATATCAGGATGAAGGCAAAAATGTAACGGATCCGTTTCATGAAAGTCAATTATATTATTTCGCGCTTATGCGGTGAAAAACTCTATCAGAGCGTGCTTAAACTCCAATACAAACGCAGTTTTCCCAATAATATTGCTGAACCTGAACCGCTTCCCATCCTGATAGGAAAAGGGCTATGAACTTCCGAAGATGCGTTCGAGGAGGGTCTTGTTTTTGTTTGCCGATTCTTTGTCGTCGGAATAATAGCCGTAGCCATAGCCGTAGCCATAACCTGAGCCATATCCGTAACCATATCCGTAACCATATCCGTAGCCGTAACCATAAGAGCTACGGTCGAGGCGCACATCGTTGATCAGGATTGCCAGATTCGGAATACCGCGCGATTCAATGTCGTGAATTATGGAGCCAAATATTTTCTTGTGAGTATAACCCTGCCGGGCAAGAAAAATAGTAGCATCTGCCAGTTTCATCAGTAGGAAAGCATCTGTTACAAGCCCTACCGGCGGGGTGTCAATGATGATATAATCATAAATCTCTTTGAGTCGAGTAAACATTTCGACACAGCGTTCCGAAGCAATCAACTCGGCAGGGTTTGGAGGAATGGGACCTGAAACGAGAATGTCGAAATGAGGAATGCCCGACGGCTGAATGATGTCCTCCAGCTTGCTTTTGCCGATCATGTAAGAACTGATGCCATCGGTGTTGCTGAGGTCAAAATCCTTGTGGAGCTTTGGCTTGCGAAGGTCGAATCCCATCAGCAGCGTTTTTTTACCATACATGGCAAATATTGATGCAAGGTTAGTGGAAATGAAGGTCTTGCCTGCGCCTACCATGTCGGCGGTGACAAGGATAGTCTGCTTTTCCTTACCCTTTAGCAGGTAGTTCAGATTTGTACGCACCGACCGGAACGACTCGGCAATGGTTGATTTCGGAAAATCCACAACCACCACCTTACCAGGCTTATCGCTATGTATTACATGACCTATGATTGGAAGCGAAGTGATTTTTTCAATATCCTCACGCGCCAGTATTTTATCGTTGAAATAATCTTTCCCGAAGATATACACTAATGGAATAATGATCCCAAGAATCAGAGCTATCATATAATTGAGGCTCTTTTTTGGGAATACCGGCGAATTTCCCTTTCCCGAAGCTGCATCAACCACCTCGTTGTCGGAAAGGTTAGCGGCAAGCGTTATCTGCGCCTCCGAGCGTTTCTGAAGCAGGTAGGTATAGATGGCGTCGGTAAGTTTGAATTTCCGCTCTATTCCGAACAGCACCCGCTGGGTTTCGGGTAAGTTGTTGATGCGCGAAGTTATCTCTTTCACGCGGCTGTTGATCTCCAGCATTGCGATATCGTTAGAGTTGATAGCGCTCTTCACGTTTTCATACAAGGCGTTTTTAGTGGTGGCGATCTGTAAATCAATTGACATCAGACCCGGATTTTTCGCCTTTGAATATTGCGCCATATCGGTTCGCTTCATATAGAGGTCGGTCAACTGCATAGTCAGTCCATTCAGAATGGCGTTGTCAATACCCATTGAAGCCGGCACGATCAACTCATCGAGTTTCTGGTTGTTTTCAATGTACTCCTTCATATTCTGCAAGTACTTCGACTTCACAATCAGTACCGCTTTCTCATCCTGGAGCTGCATCATCTTTTCAAAAACTGCCTGAGCCTCATTATCGAGGTTCATGATCTCCTTGTTGGTGCGGAATACCATAAGCGCCTTTTCCGAGGCGTTCAGCGAATCGGAAATGCCTTGCAGTTCACCGTCAATGAAGGCAATTGTACGGGTGGCAACCAGATTTTTCTTCTCCAGCCCTTTGGCGAGATATTCGCGCGAAAGAAGATTTAAAAAATCAACCAGCATTTGAACATTCCCTCCCTTTAGCTTGATCTCCACAATAGAAGCCTCTCTGTTGATAGGCTCAACGGTGAAGGAGGCAAATTGCCCGGCGAGGGCGTCAAAGTCATTAAACATGAAATAGTAAGCCTGTTTCAAATCGGTTTCCGCTTTATACGCGTCGTTGAGCAAAACCCTAAACCTGAAATTCTTAGATTCAACAACTTGTCCGAACTTGTAAGTTTCGTTGAAACGGATGTTCTCCATGCGGTCTTCTATCGCCTTCTTGCGTGAAAAACTGTACAAACCGATTTTTTCACCTTCTGCCGACAGCATGAACCGGTCTTTGGAAAGCAATGTAATGTCGAAACGCATGCTCACAGGCTGTGGGAAAGAGGTATCAATTACAACCGTAAAGGGGCAATCTTTATAAAGTTCTTTGGTTACGAAGTTTGATTCACTGAAATAGCTCACCTCGCCTCCCATTTTGGTAACGGTGCGATAGGTCATGGACTTTGATGTGAGTATCCCGATTTCGTTCTGGAGATTCTGTTGATTGTTACCCATCCCAATTCCGAGGAGGGCGGCAGGATCAATTTTATTTTCCGATTTATCCTTGATGAGTAAGGTTGATTTGACTTCATACACCGGCTTGGTATATTTATTGAATACAAACGCCAGCACGAGAGCGATGAAGATAGTAACTGCAAAGAAATACCAGTAGCGGTAAACCTTGAACAGAATCAATTTATAATCAACGGTCTGTTCCTGCTGGGCAAATTCCTGAAGGTTGTCGTTCACGGGTAGTAAAATTTATTATTTGAAGTAATTAATCAACAAAAGTGTAGTAGAGATGGACGCCAGAATCATTGCCCACGGGAAGGTGGAGCCAAGTCCCCAGCGTTTGTATCCCAGAGGCGAGATATAGAGGACGTCGTTAGGCTGAAGGTAATAAAATTCGGAGCGAAGGATATTTTCCTGGGTCAGGTCGAGATAATGCACCCTCGATCCATCTTTGGTTTTACGTATCAAAGCAACCTTTGTGCGATTGGCAAACTCGCCCAGGTCGCCAGCCATTGAAATAGCTTCCCACAGGTTCACCTGGTTCTGGTAAAAAGTATATTCTCCGGGGCGCATTACCTCGCCAACTACGGTAACTTTGAAGTTGACAAGTTTCACCACTACGGCAACCTCTTTCAGGTAATCGCTCACCAGCTTCAGAACAATCGCATTGATTTCATTCACTGTTTTACCTTTAACATTCACCTTGCCGATTATCGGAAATTCTATATTTCCTTCGTCGTCAACTGCATAACTGTTCAGGTAAATAGAGGCGTCGTTGGCATAATCATTATATGAACTTGATGACGATTGTTTGTTGAAGAAGAGCGAAGCATTGGGATCGAGCGAATAAACCCTGATATAAAGGTTGTCGCGCGACTGGATAAGATAATTCATATCCCGTTTCGTTTGATAGAACACAGCCGTATCCTGTTCCTGTTTTCGCTGAAGGTACTTGATTCTTTTCTGGGGCACACAGGAAGAAAACACGGCAGCAATCACAAGTAAAATGAAAGCAAGTTTCGCTGCAAGGGCAACTGAATGTTTCATAGAGGCAAAAATTGAAGGGCAAAAGTACAATATTTTTCTGAAATACAAGGACTGTCAATTGCTTCTCACTACCGGGAGAAGCGGCTGGATGAGTACTTCTCATCAAAGGTTTAGGGTAGTCTGATATAAAATTCCTACTTTTGCCTCAATAAATAAACAACTTATGAAACTATCCGAAACTAAAATCTGTATGATCGGCCTCGGCTACGTGGGGCTCCCTCTCGCCGTTGAATTTGCAAAGAAATTTCCCGTCGTTGGCTTCGACATCAACCGCCGCCGTATAGAAGAACTCAATGAAGGTCACGACGCAACACTCGAAGTGGAAGATGAAAACCTTGCGTCGGTACTCCGGAAAACCAACTGGTCGCCGAAATCAGAATCAGAAAACTGTAAGCCAGGACTTTTCCTCACCGACCAACTATCCCATATCGGGGACTGCACCGTTTATATTGTCACAGTGCCAACTCCTGTTGACAAGAACAACCGTCCCGACCTCACCCCGCTCATCCGCGCCAGCGAAACAATTGGTAAGGTGATCGGAAAAAATGATATTGTCATTTATGAATCAACTGTTTATCCCGGATGTACCGAAGAAGACTGTATTCCTGTGATTGAAAAGGTTTCGGGTTTCAGGTTTCAGCTTGATTTTTTTGCAGGATATTCACCGGAAAGAATTAATCCGGGAGATAAGGAACATACAGTTACCACAATTCGCAAGGTAACTTCCGGTTCCACCCCTGAAGTAGCTGAATTCATTGATCAATTGTATAAAACCACTATTGTTGCAGGAACTCACAAGGCGCCTTCAATCCGAGTTGCCGAAACCGCAAAGGTTATCGAAAATTCCCAGCGCGACATCAACATCGCCTTTGTGAACGAAATCGCCAGAATCTGCGCACATTTCGGCATTGATACGACCGACGTGCTCGAAGCCGCAGGAACAAAATGGAACTTCCTTAAATTCAAACCCGGACTTGTCGGCGGTCACTGCATTGGCGTTGATCCATATTACCTTGCCCAGAAAGCCCAGGAAGCAGGGTATCACCCCGAAATCATCCTCGCAGGTCGCCGTATGAACGACACCATGGGCGCCTGGATCGCCGGTCGTATTGTGAAACTATTGATTCACCGGAACATTCCAGTGAACGGAAGCAGGGTACTGATACTTGGTATCACCTTCAAGGAAAACTGTCCCGATATCCGCAACAGCAAAGTAATTGACGTTATTAACGAACTTAAGGAATTTGGCTGCGAAGTGGAGGTTTACGATCCCTGGGCAAACCCCGCTGAAGTAAAACATGAATATGGTCTAGACCTAATAAATGTGCTGGAAAACCAATCCGAAACTTCTAACAACCTTCGTCCAACCTCTGACGTCCTTCGTCCTTCGTCCTCCGTCCTTCGTTACGACGCTGTCGTTCTCGCAGTGGCTCATGATAAATTCCTGAAAATGGATTTGACTTCCTTGAAAAATGAAAACGGCATTATCTTCGATATAAAGGGAATTCTCGACAGAAAAATTACAGATGGAAGAGTTTGAACTTAAAACCTCGAACCCGTTCCGAAAAGTAGTTAGAAAAATCAAAATTTGGCTAAAGCCCGGAATGTCAGCAACTTGAATTGCCACGACCTTAAGGTCGTGGCAATTGATCAACAGATAGTTACTGGACTTTAGTGCAAATTGCTTCCTTTTCGGAGTAGGCTCAACATACAACATTGAACATCAAACATTGAACCTTGAAAACTCATCCGATAATTTCTAACAAACGCGTACTCGTTACTGGCGGCGCCGGTTTTATAGGCTCGAACCTGTGTGAAGACTTGCTCAAACACGGCAACTACGTTGTTTGCCTTGATAATTTTTCGACCGGACATCGCCACAACATCAGCGACTTTCTGGAAAATCCCTCTTTTAGTTTGATCGAAGGCGACATCCGAAACCTTGACGATTGCCGAAAAGCTGTGGATGGAGTTGATTTGGTGTTGCACCAGGCGGCGCTGGGGTCGGTGCCGCGGTCAATAAACGACCCTGTAACCACCAACGAGGTAAATATTGGCGGGTTCCTCAATATGCTTATGGCTGTGCGCGACGCCGGCGTTAAACGTATGGTTTACGCGGCAAGTTCATCCACCTACGGAGATTCGGAAACGCTTCCAAAAGTTGAGGAGATCATTGGTAAGCCGCTGTCGCCTTATGCCGTAACCAAGTATGTGAACGAATTGTATGCGCACGTTTTTTTCATCACCTGGGGCATGGAACTGATCGGACTTCGCTATTTCAACGTTTTTGGTCCCCGGCAGGATCCCGCTGGCGCTTATGCTGCGGCGATTCCGAAATTCGTGATTCAGCTTATGAAACATGAAAGCCCGGTAATTAATGGCGACGGCACAAATTCGCGCGACTTTACTTATATCGCCAACGTAATCCAGATGAATCATCTCGCAGCCATGACGGTTTCCAGCGAGGCGATTGGCGAGGTGTTTAATACCGCCGTGAGCGACCGAAACAATCTTAATCAACTTGCAAACCTGTTGAAAAAATTTCTTTCCGAATATGATCCTGCAATCGCGGAAATACCTATACTCCACGGTCCCGAAAGGAAAGGAGACATCCCTCACTCACATGCCTCAATTGAAAAAGCAAAGCGATTGCTTGGCTACAATCCTACGCATACTTTTGATGCAGGACTGTGCGAAACAGTAAAATGGTATGTGGAACGAAAAGCCTGATTTTTTTGTTAACAGCCTTATAAACCAGAGCCAGAAATGAAAACCAGCGCCGTTACCATATTTCTTTTGATTTTTGCCTGTGTTGCCTGCTATTCGCAGAGTTTTAGCCTTGCAGATGACTTTGGCGAGCTTACCAACGGAGCTGATGTTTTTCAGTCGGGATCCTCCGATACAACACAGCTTATTACCTGGCTTCATCTTACCAACAAAACCGGGAATAACTTACAAACGCTGATGAAGAAAGAGGAGCTAAATATGCAGTCGGGGACGAATGCTTCAATTTGCTGGGCGGGTTACTGCTACGGACCAGAGGTTATGATTTCGCTGTTCCCGCTTTCAATGTCGGCGGGAGAAACAGTTTCCGGATGTTTTGGTCATTTTGCGCCCAACGGGAGCCGGGGAGTAAGTTCGATGCGATGGGTTTTTTTCAATGAAGCGAATCCAAACGATTCATTGAGTGTGACGGTTCATTATTCAACATTTCCTTCGTCTGTGGAACAAATTCCTGACCCAAAATATTCCCTTTCCTTTGCCGGACAAATTCCTGCGAATCGTCAAATCGCAGTTAACCTTATGCTGCCATCAGGAAAACAAGGTCATATTGAACTAATAAATGCTGCCGGAAAATCTGTTTCTGGTAGTGGGAATGTCAATCTTTCAGGAACTGTTCAATTCAGCGTCTCGGATCTGCCTTCCGGGGTTTATTACTGTTCTCTGGTGGTTGATGGAAAACGTATCATTACCCGGAAAGTCCCTGTTTCTCATTGAACAAGGGAAAAGAGAGCAATTACAAACATCGCCACATCGCCAAAAATGAAATGGAAAAGTTGATAAGTCAACAATTATTCATCCCGGTTTAAGGATAAGCTACTTTTTCCCGGCAATAATGAGGAAAGGCAAAACGGTAAAAAGAACCGTTCCTCCAAAAACCAATCCTACATATTCCAACGGACTGCCGACAGGCAATTGCGAAGGCGGGAAAAATGATACAATGAAGGCGAACAATACAGCAAGAAATCCGATTCCTGCAATAGCCCACATTCCAACATTCCCACCGGGAACTCTGTATGACCGCGGAAGATTTGGCTGAGAATACCGTAAGCTAATTCCGGCTGCATACATGAATAAATACATAATCAGATATAAACCGATAGTTAAAGCGCCTAATAAAAAGAAAGCCACGCCAACGTTTGGAATAATAAAATAGATTGATGAAAGAAGGGTGACAATCAATCCCTGAATGATGAGAATATTTTGCTGGATCCCTTTTTTATTGACTTTTGCGAGGCTTGCCGGCAACAATCCGTCTTTGGCAGTCCATAATAAACCGCGGCTCGGACCCGCTATCCAGGAAATTACGCTGCCGAGAACGCCAAATGCCATCAAAATACAAACAACCGGAAGCAGCCATTTTATCCCCATGCTGACAAAAATGTTTTCAAAAGCCTGCATCAAACCCGATTGTAAAGTAATCTGGCTTTCCGGCAGAACAACCGAAATTGCAAGCGATCCGAGAATCTGAAGAAAAAATATCAGCGCTGCAGCAAGAAGCAGGACTTTCGGGAACTGTTTCGACGGATTTTTTAATTCGTTGGCATGCACAGCCTGGACTTCAATCCCGGCAAAAATTAAAATTACGGCAGCGAGAAAAGTGACATTGTCCAAACTAGTAATATGGGGAAACCAACGCGGGTGGGTGATTCCTTCGGTGACATAAGCGGAGGTAACGTCAATTGCCGATGGGTGCAGAAAGGCCAATGGGTTTCCCTGCGCAATATAAATTATTGTAAAAAGAATCAAAACAGCGCCTGGGATTACGGTTCCCAATAAGAAACCATAACTCGCAATTTTCGACATCAGTTGCGTGCCGTTCAGCGTTATCAAGGTAGAAAGCCAATAGACAACGATACAGAAAATCCCAACATAAGTTCCGTTGTTGCTCAGTTCGGGTTTTCCTATCATATAGGCAATTATTGAAGCTGCAAACCCCAGAAGAATTGGGTAATATACAACATTCTGTATCCATTGCAACCAGATGGCAAGAAACCCGAATTTTTTGTTGAACGCCTCTTTAACCCATGTGTAAACACCGCCGCCAACGCTTCCGAAAGCGCCGCCAAGTTCGGCTGAAACCATTGATGCGGGAATCAAAAATAAAATTGTCCCGAATAGCACATAAAAAACCATTGTTAGTTCTTCGAGCGCCATAAAAGATAAGCCGCGAAGACTAAATACAGCGGCTCCCGTCATAAATACCAAACGGGTGGTTGTCATGCTGACAGTTTTTGTCGGTTCCATTATTATGTTTTTAATTATGATTAAATCCTTTACCCTCTTCAATTTCTTTCAAATTACTGACCGGATGTTTTTCGAACCATTTCAGCGCGCGTTCAAAATCGGCAACCAGAAGATCAGCCATATCGCGACTGAAACCGTGACGGATCAAAACCCGCTGAACAACCAAATCTTCGCGGTCGGCTGGCATGGAGTAGGAGGCAATTTGCCAACCCCTGCTTCGCAGACGATCCGATAAATCGTACAGAGTGAAACCGACTTGGGCGTCTTTTTTCAAAGTCCAGCAAGCGCCGGGGAGCGCGCCCTGACCATCATATATTATATCAAAGACCTTCATCTTTTCTATTTTCCGGGCAATATAGGTTGCATGATCGGCGCAAGCCTGCTGGATTTTTCTATATCCTTCTTTGCCGAGACGCAGGAAATTATAATATTGGGCAACAATCTGACCTCCGGGGCGTGAAAAATTGAGCGCGAAAGTTGGCATATTGCCCCCGAGATAATTTACATCGAAAACCAACCCCTGTGGCAGGTCCGATTTTTCACGCCAGATAACCCAACCAACGCCAAGTGGCGACAATCCGAATTTGTGCCCAGATACATTAATGGATTTTACCCTCGGCAAACGGAAATCCCACACAAGTTCCGGGGTGAGGAATGGCGCAACAAAACCGCCGCTGGCTGCATCAACATGAATGGGAATATCGAGCCCGGTTGTTTTCTGCAATTCGTCCAAAGCGTCGTTGATTGATTTAACATCTTCGTACTGGCAGGTAAAAGTAACTCCGAGAGTGGGAACGACGCCGATTGTATTTTCGTCGCAGCGTTTCAGCACTTCCTCTGCATTCATCAGTAACCGCCCATGTTCCATGGGAATTTGCCTTAATTCGACATCGAAATAGCGGGCAAATTTTTCCCAGCAAACCTGTACCGGACCAGTTACCAAATTTGGTTTTGAAGAGTCTTTTCCGGCAGCTTTCATTTTTTCGCGCCAGCGCCATTTCATTGCGAGACCTCCGCACATTGCCGCTTCACTTGAGCCGGTAGTGGAACAACCTATCGTGTTCTTGCTTTTCGGCGAATTCCATAAATCGGCAATCATGTGCACACAACGCTCTTCAATGGCGGCAGTTTGCGGATATTCATCCTTATCAATCATGTTCTTATCGAGACATTCATCCATTAGTTTATGAATCCCTGCATCGAGCCATGTCGAACAAAAAGTAGCGAGGTTCAGTCTTGAATTTCCGTCTATCATCAATTCGTCATGGATGATAGAATAGACATCTTCACTTCTGCTGTCTTTTTCCGGAATTTTAAATTTTGGAACGCTAATCCGTAAATCAGTTGAGGTATAAATATCCTCATCCAGCTTAGAAATGATTTTTTCTTTTTCGTGCAGAGCCATGATTAATTGTTTTAGTGAACGTTTTGATAATAATGAATATCTGTTTAAGCAAAAGTAACTTTTATTTACGATTAACTAAGGAATTGTTAAACGATTTTCAATCGTTTTTTAAAAACCCCGGATGATTTGCCCATAAGCCATCTGAATCTCCAAAAACACAGAAAAGAAAAAAGCGCCATCAAACCCAGAAGATGAATTACGGCGGCGATGTTGTCGCCAAGCGTTCCCCCTTGCTGTGCAACCGATATATATGCCTGCATGAACGGCGTGGTGGGCAGAAGTGAAGAAACAACCTGTACGAAAACCGGCAACATTCTGAATGGCCAGGAATACCCGGTGATCAAAAAGAATGGATAGGATGAAAATGCCATTATCTGCAGGCAAAGAAGCTGCGATTTGAAAAAGGAACCAATCCACATTGCCATTGGGATCAAGGCAAGAAGAAATACCGCGATTAAAAATGCCAATGCCCAAACGCTTCCGGTTAAGGTGAGATGAAACACAGAAAAGTTAATGGTAAGCACAAAAAGTGCGTAACAGGCAAAGAGGAAAAAATAAAAGGCTCCTTTTCCAATAATTCCCTGGAAGATATTACCATTGGTATTGGAAAACCATTCAGGCAGCGTTTTTTTCATCCGTTCTGCCGCTACGCTCTCGCCTAATCCTAAAAGCAGGGTTTGCTGTAATATCAGCATCAGCAGACCAGGCAATAAAAAAGCGCCATAGCTCGATCGTTCGTTGAACATTGGGCGGTAATCGAGGCTAACCGGCATCGCCTCTTTAAGTGAAGTTTGTTCGGTCAATCCTTTCATCTCGAAATATTGCATCCTCACTCCGGCGCTAACTGTCAAACAAATTGTAGTTACAGAGGCAACGATGTCGCTTGAAGGGAGAAAACGCGCTGCATTTACCGCCAATACTACGTTCCCCTGATGCAACGACAACACTTTTTGCTCCAGACCTTTGTCAATATAGAGATAACCCTGGCACCCGCCTTCATACATCAGGTGTTGGGCGCGATCAACCGAAGGTTCAAAAAGCACGTCAACCATCTGAAGGTTGTTAATCTGCTGGGTCAGCAGGCGCGACAAACCGGTTTGGTCGTCGTCAACTACAACCAGCTTTACCCTCTCCTCTTCTTTATAGGAATATATGCTGCCGTAAAAAAACAGATAGAGCAAAGGGGCAATAAGCAGGGTAAGGAGCAGGCTGTGATCCCTGCCTATAAGTTTCAGTTCCCTGAAAAAAACGGATAATATACCACTGAAAGACTTCATGTAACTTTATATTCCCTGCGGATTTTATTTTTTAAGACAAACAGCGAAAGCGGAAAGGTCACCAGAACAAACACCAGCAAAACTGCCATTTCATGATACGCGTACCTGAATGGCAACTGCATCTGGTATAGTTTCACGAAACCATCGAGAAACGAGGAATATGGCATTACCATCGCATAATACTGGTCGTACCATGGCATTGCCCAACGGGGGAAGGTATATCCGCTGAAGACAAATGCCGGGGCGGTGTAAAAGAGAGCAATATCAGTGGCAAGCATTGTGTCGCTTATGATAACCGAAATCGTCATTCCGATACTGATACAGGCAATTGCCAGTAAAGTGTAAAGGATGAAAAAATTAAATGCATCCATGCCATTCCCAATCCCGAAGATTGGAAAGATAATCCCGGTAACGAGGATGAAGTTAATCCATGCCACGCAGAGGTGAGCGAGCATTTTTCCAGATACGATCCTGATTGCCGATCCTTTGGCAAGAGCATAGAGTTCCTGAGTAGTTCCGGTTTTCGACTCGTAGTTGAAAATCAAAACTCCGACCATTATTATGATCATCTGAAGCGCAACGGTTATTAATCCGGGCACGAGGTATTGGAAGTAGTTGTATCCGGGGTTATACAGCGGAAGTGTTGTCAGCCTGACCGGTTGTACCAGCGCCATTGCTTTATCAGGGTTCATTCCGGTTTGAGTGAGTTTTTTAAGTATTACCCCTGCGCCGCCGGTGATTATAACCTCCGACGCATTTTTGAACAGCAGCTTGGCAGGCACCAGCGCCGAAGCATTTGTATAAAGAGTGATATTAACGGGTTGACCGCTCAGGATGTGCTCTTCCATTTTTACAGGGAAATGCACTGCGCCCATCACCTCGCCTTTGAGGATCAGCTTTTCCAGTTCCTTCCGGCTTTTGATCTGGTTTGTGATGTGGATGCTTTCCATCTGTTCAAGCATGAAAGTAAGTTGCCGGGAAACAGATGAATGGTTTTCATCCCAGATGGCAAAAGGCAGATCCGTTACTTTTTCTTGCTGATAAATAAAGGAATAAAAGAAAAACAAACAGGGCGGCATTACAATCAGAAGCCAGTAGAATACAGGTAAAGTGAGGATCCGGCGCCATTCCCTGATTGTGATGCGAAACGTTGTCATGGTTTTTAGGATTGGGGCAGGTAGCTATTCCGAAACGATAAACTATTAACCAAGCCGAAACCGTATTGCAAAGTAGAAGGTTCAATTAACCACAGAAATTCCACTTGCCTCGACGTACTGTTACCATATAAAATTCTTTTCGGTCGAAAGTATCGGGCGTCAAATTTGTTGCGCCTGTTTGCTTTAGAATACAATGCGGTATGGACAGCAAGGGATTGCGGGCGATTACCTTCTTCATCTAAATTCACTTTAGCCAAACGACTTTCATAATAAATCCGAACTGTTGCACCATCAATAACAGCTTGTGAAATATCATAAACATCAACATACTGTCCGAATACTTGCGGAGTATTTATGTCTGTTCCTTCAATTGGTGTTCCTGTAAAACCAATATATGTGGCGTTTGGCAAAGCATCACGCATATATTTTGCAAAACCATACGCAATGCGTTCTCCAATCTTCTCTTTGGTTTCCTTGTCTTTAACTTCTCTAATAGAAGCTTCAAAACCATATTGTGTCCGGTGTGCTTCGTCTGCAATAACTACAATATTTCTGCGGTCAGAAAGTTGTCCGTATACAGATTTTTGGTCATCGGGTAGAAACTTTTGAATAGTAGCAAATACAATACCCCCGCTTGCTACTTTCAGCAATTCTTTTAAATGTTCGCGATTTTCTGCCTGAACCGGCACTTGCCTTAATAATTGTTTTGATGCTGCAAAGGTGTCAAATAATTGGTCGTCTAAGTCGTTACGGTCTGTAATTACCAAGATGGTCGGGTTTTGCATTACGGGCGCTGTTATTAGCTTTCCTGAATAAAAAACCATACTTAAACTTTTGCCCGAACCTTGCGTATGCCAAACTACACCGCCTCGTTTATCTCCGTTTATGCCTGATGCAATTAAGGAAGATTGCACGGCTTTATTTACAGCATAGTATTGATGATAAGCTGCTAATTTCTTAACTGTTTCTATTTGAATAAGACCAGTTTTAGCATCTTCTTTTTTACTCTTTTCAAAAACTATAAAATTGCGAACCAAATCTAAAAAAATAGAAGGGTTCAACATTCCCTTTAGTAATATTTCTAATTGCGGAATAAAACGTGATGCCTCTTTTTTTCCGTCTGCTGTTTTCCATGTCATAAAACGGCTGTAACCTGCCGAAACACTGCCTGCTTTACATTCGTGCCCATCTGAAATAACGCAAATGGCATTGTAAGTAAACAAACTCGGAATGGTTGCTTTGTATGTCTGTATCTGGTCAAACGCTTTTCGCATTGTTGCGTTTTCGTCCGCTGCATTTTTTATTTCGATTACAACTAACGGAATGCCATTTACAAAAAGCAATACATCGGGTCGTTTATTTTGGTTTTTCTCTACAATGGTGTATTGATTAACGCATAGAAATTCATTGTTAGAAGGATTTTCAAAATCAATCAATGCCACTTCATGACTGCGCTCAAAACCATTTTGCTGATAAGGAACTTTTACTTTTTCAACCATCAACTGATGAAAAGTTTCGTTGTTGTGCAACAACTCGGGAGAATATATACGCAATACTTTTTGTATGGCTTGTTCCTGCGCATCGTGTGGAATATTTGGGTTTAATATAGCCACCGATTTGCGTAAACGGTCAACTAAAAGAATTTGTTCAAAATTTTCCCTTTCTGCCTGCTCAGCGCCGGGCGCAATAGACAAACCGTGCAAATACTCCCAACCTAATGATTGAAGAGCCTCTATTGCAAAGGTTTCTATATTACCTTCGGTGATGGGTTTCATGGTTATTGCTTTTTTGGTGGTTTTAGTTTTTTTATGGCCTTGTCAAAATCGCTTTCAATCAATTTGTCCTGGGCTATTTTAAATTTTTCATATTCGGTCCCGGCAAGCGCAATAGCTATTTCATGTGAAACTTTGCCTTGATGCATTAGAATAGCTTCTTCATTAAATTGCAGGAACGCATCTAATTTTAAAACCCAATCATTCATATACATCATTATTCCTTTATGGGCTTGGCTTTCGGCATAATCTAAATACATGGTTACTATTCTGTTTAAACCGTCTAACTCTTTTTCGTTCAAATAGTTTTTTGCAATACCAACATCTGTTTTTCTTATACTTCCTTTGGGTGCATTCTTCCACGAAGTTAAACCCATATTTTCTTTTGTATTGTCGGCTCTTGTGGCGATAAGTTCGGCGGCTGTTTGCCTTGTTATAGCCCAATGCAATTTATTTTGAACCGTGGAGAAAAAATCTTTTGTGGCTTTTGTGTCCACATTATAGTCGGCGCTGCACTGTGTGTATATATCGGTTATTTTTTGGTAAAACCTGCGTTCGCTGCTCCGTATGTCTCTGATACGTGCAAGCTGTTCTTCAAAATAATCTTTACCAAAAATGTTGTTTGGGTTTTTAAGCCGTTCATCATCCATGGTAAACCCTTTGATGATGTATTCCTTAAGCCGTTCGGTAGCCCAAATGCGAAACGCGGTTGCCTGACTGCTGTTTACACGATAACCCACCGAAATAATGACATCGAGATTATAGAATTCAATTTGCCTATTGACTGTTCTTTCGCCTTCTTTTTGAACTTGTGCAATTTTTGCACAAGTTGATTCCTTGCTCAATTCGTTTTCGGCATATATGTTGGCAAGGTGCTTTGTTACTACACTTCTATCTACACCAAACAAATCGGCTATTTTTTGTTGGGTTAGCCAAATGGTTTCGTTTTGCAAATAGATTTCTACTTTTACCTTACCGTTGGGCGTGGTGTAAAGTAGTATTTCGGTAAAACCGCTTTGAATTGGGAGGTTCTTATTTTTCATATTCAACCTCCTTGTTTAATAAAACCCTCACTTCACCACTCATTAGCTTTGGCAAAAGCGTATCGCGAGTTTGAACTAAGGTTCTAATTTGAATTTGGTTTGATTTGATTTTATCAAAAGTTGGTTTAACCAATTCTTTGAAATCAACTAATTTTTGTCTTTCAGGAATAACCATTTCAATCTCTTTAATCATTTGTGAGTTTATAGACTCTACAATTGACGAAGTGCTTCCTAGTTCTACCCAACTGTAAGTCTTCAAAAATAGATATAGAAACTCTGGAAATAAATATGAGCCTTCTTTTTGTTTGAAATGTGCAATTGCTTCATTTGAAACCATTCTTTCAGTTGAAATCGCCAAACGACCAATCGTCATTTTAAAACTTAATATTACGGTGTTTGCCGGAATTACTGGAACACTATATTGTTCCACAGCTTCCTTTGTAAGATATTCAGAAACTGTATCTATATAAATTCCACTTGTTCCCATATCCTTAATGGAAACCCATTTTACATCATTTGGATTTAATGTAAACCAATGCTGCTCTTTTCTTGGTGGTGTTCTGCCAATTCCTATATCAAATATTTTTCCTAACTTTTCATTCGCCCAACTCACTTCCGCTTCCTCAACAAACCATTGCCTAAAAAGAGTTTCAGCCAATTGCTCTAAGGTTTTGTTTTGGCGGTGTAGCAGGTCTATTTTATCATCGAGGCTGCTTAGAATGGAGGCGATGGCTGTTTGTTCTGGGAGTGGTGGGAGGTTTATTTCAAAATCCTCAATCATAACTTTTGTCAAAGCATTTCTTGTTCCTCCAATTTCTGAAAGAATTAATAAACTTTCTTTTTTTGCTTGTAATTGATAAAGCAAAAAATCATTATTTAACACCACATTTTTCGCCCTTAAAATTGCAACGTGTTGATTGACTCTTGCAGGTAATACTTCGGAAGGCACTTTACAAACTCTAGCTACACTATCGCCTGTAATGTTTAGTAGAACATCATTTACTTGAACAGTTACATTTTTCAAAGCAAATGCCTGTTCGTCATCAATAAATGCCAAGCCATCATAACCAAATTTGAAATCAAGAATATTCTGACTTCTAATCAATGAAATACCAAATTCTTTATATGCTTGTCCTCCGCCAGTTGGTGTTGCCCCACTTCCTATTTTTGAGCATAATTCACCCAACTTCAGTTTCTTCCACCTACTATAAACCTCAATTTCCCCACTGTCGATATTTTCCATTTTCATTTTAAATCGTCTATGGGGTTTTGGTTTTCACCAAATAAATCAATGGCATCAATAGCATCGGCATCGGCGCTGTCTTCAAATTCACCGTCATACCAATGGGCATCAACCTTGGGTTTTATTTTTACTTTTTTTAATTGAAGGATATCATTGTAACCGACTTCATAGCCTCTTACCACCACTTTGGTATCGGGTGGCAGGTTTTGCAAGTGGTTTATCAATTCCCGAACTATCATTTGGTGAGATTTTTTCTTGTGGTTTTTGGCTCCAACTTCTTAATGCTATCTTCTGTTGGCAGGTTTTCGGGCATGGTGCCGCCAATTTCTTCAATGGTTTTGCGTACTTTTTTGCCTACTTCAAAATGGGTTTTATTGGCTTTTTGTTTGCCTTTTATTTTTTCACGTTTTATTTTTTCTTCTGTTTGTGTGGCACGGAACAAATTGGCTGCCAATTCGGTACTGCCCATGTGGTCGAGTATCTGCTGGCTTTTCTTCAAACCTTTTTTTGCGTGAATGGCTTTGGCATCCAACCCACCGTACAATCCCATATAGCCGTGGTTTTGAAAGATGGCATAGTCAATTGGCTCAACTACTCCGGCATCTTTTGCAGCAGCAGCCAGTTGGATATTGTGTTTTGCCATTTCGTTGCGCAGGAACAAGCGTTTTTCATCCTCGCTACTCAAACGATTGTATTCGTCCATCTGGCGTATTTCCTGCAAACGGGTTTGCACGGCAAAATAGGATTGCCCTAAAGCAACTATTTCTTTTGATGGATCGGCATTTTGTACAATTAAATAACAAGCATAACGACTCAATTTGTAACTTTGGTAAACTTGAACAGCGCCTTTTCCGTGAGTTATCTCCTCGTTGAATTCAACGAGGTGATGCCCGACCTCCTGTCCGCTATTTCTACAAGCTTCTTTGGCTTTTTCTATTACTGAAAGAAAGTTTCTGAAATCGGTATATTCAAGAGCCTTGGACAATTGACGGGCAGCCCAGAATTCATTCCCGCTTTCATCGGTTTGCCGGATTTGTTCAAACACCGACAGAGCTTGTTTGGTTATTTCCTTTCCCATTATTTGGGTAGTTTAATTTTCGACAAATTCTCTGCAATTTTCCGGTTCAGTTCTGCTTCTTCGGCAATCTGGTTTTCCAGTTCTGTTTTTAAAGAAGTAAAGCGTTCCACAAAATTGAAGTCGTCTTCTTCATCGGCTAAACCAACATATCTACCAGGGGTTAATACATAATTAAGCTTAGCTACTTCTTCTATTGTGGCCACTTTGCAAAAGCCGGCTACATCTTCATAATTTCCATCCGGCGTTCGCCAATTGTGATATGTACCTGCAATTAAAGAAATATCATCATCGCTTAATTCCCTGTTTTTTCGGTTTACCAAAAAACCCATGTTTCGGGCATCAATAAACAAAATTTCATTTTCTCGTTTTCTAAAACCACCATTGGATTTGTTTCGGGATAGAAACCACAAACAAGCAGGTATTTGCGTATTTAAAAACAATTTTGTTGGCAAATTTACTATGCAATCTACCAAACCTTTTTCTACCAAAGATTTTCTTATATCGCCTTCGCCTGTAGTATTGGTCGTCAAAGCGCCCTTTGACAAAACAAAACCTGCCTGCCCCGTGGGCGCCAAATGGTAAAGGAAATGTTGAATCCATGCATAGTTGGCGTTTCCTGTTGGTGGCGTTAGTTTTTCACCCAACACCTTCCATCTTGCATCGTCACGCAGTAGTTCGCCGCTCCAATCGCTGTCGTTAAACGGTGGGTTGGCAATAATATAATCAGCTTTCAAATCTTTGTGGGCATCGTTCAAAAACGAACCTTCGTTGTTCCATTTTACATTACTGCTGTCGATGCCCCGAATAGATAAATTCATTTTTGCCAAACGCCAGGTGGTTTGGTTACTCTCTTGTCCGTAAATTGAAATGCGGTCGGTTGGGTTTAATGACAAACCAGTTTTGCCTTTTTTCTTGTAATTGTCCTGATGCGATTTGATAAACTTTTCGCTTTGCACAAACATTCCACCGCTACCACAACAAGGGTCAAATACACGTCCTTCATAAGGTTCAAGCATTTCAACCAATAATTTCACAACACTTGAAGGTGTATAAAACTGTCCACCTTTTTTGCCTTCCGCTAAAGCAAATTCGCCCAGGAAGTATTCAAATACTTGTCCCAACAAGTCCTTGCTCTGTGCTTCTTTTGTTCCTAATGTTGCAGAGCCAACAAGATTAACCAGTCCTCCCAAACTTGTTTTGTCTAATTTTTCTTGTGCAAATACTTTTGGCAAAACGCCACGTAATGAAGGATTGTCTTTTTCAATGGCATCCATTGCATCATCAATGTCTTTGCCTATGGTTGGCTGTGTCGCTCTGCCTTGAATGTATGTCCAACGAGCCATAACCGGGACAAAAAACACCTTTTCTGCTATGTATTCGTTTTTATCTTCGGAATCTGCGCCCTCATTTTTTTGAGCTACCAATTTTTGATATTGTTCCTCAAAAGCATCCGAAATATATTTCAGGAATATTAAGCCTAAAGCAACGTGTTTGTATTCGGCAGCATCCATATTTTTGCGGAGCTTGTCGGCTGCTTTCCAGAGTTTAACTTTCAATGGTTCTTCTTGTTCTGTCTTTGCTGTTTTAGCCATTTAATATTTTCCTTAATAAAAATTCACAGTTGCCCCATCCTTGATTGGGTCATCTTCATGGAAGAATTAATGAGGCAGTCATACCGGGACGAAATCCACGAATAGATGAAGCGTTTACGAGTTCAAACTCAACCGTAAAAGTGCGAAGTTCAAACTGTCCTGTTTCTTTTGTGGGAACCCAATCGGCAAATTCAAGCGATGGTTCGATGTGCGAAACCCTGGTTTCAAATGTTTCCGGCTCGCAACCGGGCATTTTGACGTTGAAAACCTTCCCCGGCTCAATTCCTTTCATCTTATCCTGCCTGAGGTTGAACCTTATGAATTGTGTGCCTTTCTTCATCAGTGTAATAATGGGATAACCAATAGAAACAAATTCGCCTTTGTGAATTACTACCGATGAAATAATGCCGTCGGCGGGCGAAAAAATGCGGGCGTCGCCGGTTATCGTTTGCGATAAGAGAAGCCCCTGTTCAGCCTGCTGAACGCCAACCTGCGCGGCTTTAATAATTTCAGGCTGATTGCCTTTCTGCAACATGTCGTAGTTCATTTTTGCCGATTCCATTTCATGCTTCGACGCCAGGTATTGCAACTGGATCAAATCCCTTTCTTCGCCCGAAATTACCTGGTTTTTATAAAGGTTTTCGATCCGTTCATTGGTTTGCTTTGCAACTTCATACTGTTGTTGCGAAACCTGGTAAAGATTCTGCGCCATGCCGATCAGTTCGGGACGCGTTCCCTTGCGCAGCAATTCGAGTTGTATTGTTGCAGCTTCGAGGTTCAGCCGCGCCTGTTGTTGAAATGTGTGCACTTCGGTACTGCCGAGTACCGCCAGTAGCTGATTTTCCTTTACGGTGTCACCCTCGTGGACCGGCAATGAGTCCATTTTTCCGGGAATGGTTGATGAAATATTGATAAATTCTGCATCCGCCATTCCGATAACCGTGTTTTCTTCGGTTTGTCCGCTCCTCTTAATGAGAAAAAGCAATGCAACAATCAAAACTACAACCGGAACGAAGATGGTCCAGTATTGGGTAATGAATTTTTTCATCTGGTTTATTTCAAATATTCTGTTATCTTGTATGAAGCGCCGGTAAGGTTAAAATATTCGGCAAGCGCTATGTAATATCCTAAAACTGCGGCGTAATAAGTTTTTTCAATCTCTTCCTGAATTATCAGCGCGTCGTTGATATCTTTGGGGGAGGAAAAATTATTTCTGGCGCGTTCGTCAATGAGCGAAGTAGTGATTTTCGCCTCGCTTCGGGCGCTGTCGAGGGCGGCAATATCCTGCCGGAGCGATTTAAGCCTGTTTAGCGCAACCGCAATATTTGTATTTATTCCGGTACGGGTGTTTTCTTCCTGTAGCGAAACTTCCTCTGCAATTTGTTTCGACGCCTGAACCCGTTTATAATTTTTGAATCCGTCGAAAAGGCTCCACTGAAGCTCCAATCCAACCATCCAGGGAGGCGTTGTAACAGGAAGGTCTTTCTGATAAAGGTTTATATTGGCAATTCCGAAAAGGTTTGGAAGAAGCAGCGACCTGGCTCCTTTGATGTTTGTCTGCGCGAGGATCGTGTTATTTCCTGCAATCAGCGCCAGCGGATTCTGCAATGAAAGATTATTTTCCGGCGACTGCATTGCGGTTTGCCGGTAACGAAGCGAATCCTCTATTTTAAGGGTTGTATCTGCCGGAACGCCAAGTAACCGGTTCATTTCTGCGAGGGCATTTTGTTTATCGAGCAACGTATTGTTTTGACGGCTTCGCGCTTGCACAAGCAAAACTTTTGTCCAGCTTTGGAAGTACGGCGGGATAATGTTGTTTTTAACAAGTTCATTTGCGAAATTTTCATTTTTCTCAAAAGCCGTCACCGTTTCCTTATTCAGTTCATTGATTGTATTAAGATAAAGAATCCGGATGTACTGAATGGCAATAGTTAAATCCAACTCATTTTCGATCATCTGCTGGTTTAGCAACCCCGATTTAAGCTCTGTTGAAGCCACATTCCGCGCTGTACTCAGCTTGCCTCCAAGCCAAATCGGCTGTCTGACGAACAACCCCGCTGTAAAATACTGTTGCCGGCTTAATTCCGGGTTGTAGTCGGGGTAAGCCGTTTCGATAATTTTTTTAGACGTGTTGTATATCTCCTGCTGCGCCGGTCCCGGCAGGTTCTCGCCGGTGATTTGCCGGTAAACTTCATTTGCAGCATACACGCTTTGCTGTGACGAGCCGAGAACCACTCCATTTTTAACCGTCTGCAGATTTATCGTAAGCGGATTGCTCAGATAGTTGTAGCCTGCCAGCAGATCAACCGAAGGAAGTATAGAAAGTCTTTCAGCCGCCAGGGCATATTTTCGCGACAGAATACTATGCTGCGATTGCCTGATCAGGAGGTTATTTTTTTGTGCGATTGAAAAGCAGGTCTGGAGTGAAACATTTTGACCAGGGAGAATAAAGGTATTGCAAAACAGTAGAAAAATCAAGACAAACGGCAGGCAGGCATGTTTCATCTGATATTATTTTTTATTAAAGAAATTCATCGTCCGCTCAGGTCCGATAAGGACGAAGCTTTTGATTAATTCAATGGTAGTTTCAATCCGGGGGGTAAGCGTTTTCTGTTCTTCGGATGTCCAGCGTCCAAGCACATAATCAACCTGGTATCCTTTGGAAAAATCATTGCCGATACCGATGCGTAATCTTGAGAAATCGGCGCTTCCGATGGTTTCAATTATGCTTATCAGTCCGTTGTGACCGCCGTCGCCGCCTTTGGTTTTAAGCCGGAGAGAACCTAACGGAAGAGCAAGATCATCAACAATTACGAGCATATTTTCAAGCGGAATTTCCTCTTTCTGCAACCAGTACCGCACCGCTTTCCCACTCAGGTTCATGAAGGTAGATGGCTTTATGATGATCAGGATTCTTCCTTTGATAGATCCTTTTGCAACCGCCGCATACCGATCTGTTGAAAAAGTTGACTTCAATGACAAAGTCAATGCATCCGCCGCAATAAAACCGATATTATGTCGGGTATCGGCATATTCATCGCCAATATTTCCCAACCCAACTATCAGATACTTCATCTAAAATTTCGCTATTTCGTCATCTCACTATTTCAATACAAAACAAAAAAGGTGTAAAGTCCCCGCCCTACACCTTTCCTGAATATTAAAAATAATTACGTTATGCTTTCTTTGCGCCTGTTGCAGGTGCGGCGGCAGTAGCGGCAGCGCCTTCAGCTCCGGGAACGACTTCTTCAACAACCGCGCGGGCTGTTTGAACAGAAACGATAACCGAACTTGCAGGGTCGAGGAATGTGACATTTTCGAGTGTCAAATCAGAAACCTTAAGGGTATTTCCGATATCCAATGAGTCAATAGAAACGGTAATCTCATCCGGGAGATGTTGCACCAAGGCTTTAATAGCCAGTTTGCGCATCTTTTTAACCAGTTTACCGCCGCGTAGCACGCCAGGCGCTGTACCGATAACTTTTATAGGAACTCCGATAATAACAGGTTTTTCAGGAAGGATCTGCATGAAATCAACGTGCAGCATACGGTCGGTGACCGGGTGATACTGAACATCCTGAACGATTGTTGTATGTTCTTTGCCGGCAATTTTCAGATTGAAGATATAAACCACCGGAGAGTGCATAATCTTCATAAGTTCCTTTTCACCTGCCACAAAGTGAATTTGTTCTTTTCCGCCATACATCACGCAAGGTACTTTGAATTCTTTGCGGTGCATTTTGGCATCTTTTTTCCCTACGTTCTCGCGAAGAGAACCGCTCAATGATACCGTTTTCATAATTTGATTGAATTAATTGATTTGATTGATTTGATTGAAAATTCCCTCTTTTTAAAGGGCTGCAAAGGTATAGAAAAATTTCAAAACTTAAACAGCGAGGAGATTGATTCTCTCCTTTTCAATCGTCTTATTACTTCGGCAAAAAGGTCGGCGGTACTGAGTACTCTTATCTTTTCGCTTTCATGTTGAAGAGGGATTGTATCGGTAACGATCAGTTCATTCAAGGCTGATTTTTCAATATCTTCATAAGCATTTCCCGATAGCAGAGGATGAGTAACCATAGCGCGAACCGATAATGCCCCTTGTTCCATGATTATCTCTGCGGCTTTACATAACGTTCCTCCGGTATCCACAATATCATCGAGGAGAATCACATCTTTTCCTTTCACATCCCCTACGAGCCTCATTTTTGCTATTTCATTTGGTTTTGACCGGTGTTTATAACAAATCACGAAATTGGCGTGGAAGAATTTTGCATAAGAGCCTGCGCGCCGGGTTCCGCCGGTATCGGGCGATGCAAAGGTAAGATCGGGAATATGGAGGGTTTTCAGGTATGGAATGAATACAGAAGATGCATAAAGGTGATCAACCGGAACATCAAAAAAGCCCTGAATCTGGTCGGCATGAAGGTCGAGTGCAATAACGCGGTTCACGCCTGCTGCCGATAGCAGGTTTGCAACGAGTTTTGCCGCAATCGAAACACGCGGTTTATCTTTACGGTCCTGTCGGGCATAACCGAAGTAGGGAATCACGGCTACAATTGATTTGGCTGAAGCGCGGCGCGCTGCATCAATCAGCATAAGCAATTCGAAAAGGTTCTCCGATGGCGCGTGTGTTGATTGAATTAGGAAAACGTCCGACCCGCGGATATTTTCGTCAAAAGAAGGCTGAAACTCGCCATCGGCATATCTTACAACCGAAGATTTGCCAAGTTCAATGCCGTAACCTTGCGCAATTTTCTCAGCCAGGCCCGCTGTTGCCGAACCTGAAAAGATGTTGATCTTTGCTGCCATTGTGAGGGGGGATTTCGTGGCGCAAAGATATGCCATTAATTGAGAAGGCGCAAATTAAATAAGTCATCAGACTGGGATGGACTGGAAACCAGGCTGGTTAATTCAGTGCCGGAATAAAAATTGATTTCCCTCTGGTAAAATTAAATACTTATCTTTGCGCAGCATTTTGCCCGGATGGCGGAATAGGTAGACGCGTTGGTCTCAAAAACCAATGGATGCAAGTCCGTGCCGGTTCGATTCCGGCTCCGGGTACGAAAACACCCCTAAAACCCACGCCAGTCGTGGGTTTTTCTTTTTTGGGTATCCAAATGGGTACCCAGAATATTTATTCCTTTTTATGGAATGTGATACTGCACGGTGGGATTGCAAAAAGGGTGACAGAAAAACAACAGAAGGACTGGCGATGGCAGAGCCAATAAAGGAAAGTATAGCCCGCAACGCTTCATATTAAGTGAGCGCGATGGATTTTATAAACACTTGGGCATTGTTTGTTCTCTGAATAGTAATTTCAGAACTCCTGACCTGCTCTTTACAGGTCAACAAGTTACAAGATTTGTTTCGTAAAACAGGAAGTCGCAATTTTGCAGCAAAAAAGCGACATGCAAATGCAACTTCCGATATTTCCACAAACGACAAAGTTAATAAATTCGAATGTGGGATTGTTTGAGCGTGATGATTTTGTCTATTATCTTCATAACGGTTCTCCGATTTATTGCCATGAGAAGAACGATCTTAACAGTTACCGATACATTATAGCTAACCTTGTCGTAACCGGACTTTGTTCACCCATTGACCTTGCAAGGGACTTAGGAGTGAGCAACCGGAATATGCAGCGATATGCCAAGACCTTACGGGAAAAGGGAACGGATTGGTTTTTCAATAAGGAGGAAAAGCGTGGGGATGCACATAAGCTTACAGATGAAATGCTTGGCGAAGCACAAAAATTGATCAGTAAATTTTATTCGGTATGTGATGTTGCCAAACTTCTTGGGGTAACTGAGGGAGCTATACGATATCACATAAAGAAGGGCGCCATTAAAAAAAAATGGAAATTGTAAGCACGGGTTCTGCTCCGAGCTTTCCATCACAGCGCAATCAACAGGATATTCTTGCTTCGCACCTTATCGGCATAGGGGCTACAAGGATCGAAGAAAGGTTTTTGGCAATAGCCCATCAGATCGAAACAACACCGGTACAATTTGATGCCAGTGAAAGTGTTGCCGGGGCAGGTGTTTTGTTCCTGTTGCCATTTCTTGAACAAACCGGATTGTTCAGTTTTCACAATCATTACCATGAACTTGCCAAAGGATACTATTACATAGATTTTATTGTTTTATTTCTGGCATTCATGTACTTGCGAAGAATCAAAAATCCTGAAAAGTTAAAATATTACAGTCCTGGTGAATTTGGCAAGATCATGGGACTGGATCGGGTTCCTGAAGCAAAATGTTTACGTGGCAAGTTAAAAGAAATATGCATCCAGCAAAAGGCAACCCAATGGAACATAGATTTGGCCAACCAATGGGCTTTGGAAGAAGAAAACGAATTTTATTATATCGATGGGCATGTTCAGGTTTATACAGGTTACCAGGCAAAACTGGGGAAAAAACACGTTTCAAGGCAAAAGCTATGCCTGCCCGGGATGCAAGAGTTTTGGATAAACAATAGAAATGGAATGCCATATTTCTATATCACGGGAGAGGTAAATGAGAAGTTGCTGGAAATGTTGGACAAACATATCATCCCGGCATTATTACAAGAAATGCCAATGAAATATACAGCACAACAGCTTCATGACGATCCCGACCTTCCCCGTTTCACAATTATCTTTGACCGGGAAGATTACAGCCCTGTTTTCTTCCAGAAACTATGGGAGCAGTACCGCATAGCCGTGATTACTTACCGAAAAAATGTAAAAGACCGATGGGATGAAGGTGGTTTCTGTGAATATTCAGTTGATGTTGAAGGCAACCAGACAAAAATGAAACTGGAAGAAAAACCGGTAGAATTAAACACTGTGCCGATGAGGGAAATAAGGCGTTTATCTGATGGACACCAAACCAGCGTGATCACCACCAATAAGAAGCTAACCATACTAATGATTGCTTTATACATGTTTTCCCGTTGGACACAGGAGAATTTTTTCAAATACATGCGCCAGGACTACGACTTTGACCGTCTCCTTCAATATACAGTAGAACAAATAGATAAAAACTTTTCTGTGAACAATCCTGAGTACAATAATATAACCTATAAAATTGGCAAGGTGAGGGAGAAAATCAGCCGGAGAAAAGCCTCATTATTTGAACTTATCGAAAACAATATTAATGACGATTTAGACAATACAAATCAATACCTGAAAAAACAGATATTCGTCAGGGAAGAATTAAAAATATTAGAAGATGAGGAAAAGGCGTGGTTAGAAAAAAGAGACCGGATACCAAGTCAGATAAAGATAAAGGACATGCCTGACCAGATTAAATACACCAAACTAAACACAGAAAGCAAGCGTTTTCAAAACATCATTAAGATGATCTGCTATAGGGCTGAAACCTCCTGTGCAAACCTATTGTCACCTAATTTCAAGAAAAGTGTCAACGAAAAAAGAGCGTTGGTGAAAAGCTTGATAAACTCTTCCGCGGACGTTATTCCGGATTATCAAAACAATCGGCTCACGGTGAATATCTATACCCAGGCTAATCAAAGAATGAACTTTGCAATTGAGCAGGTTATCCAACTACTGAACGAATCTGAAACAATATACCCCGGTACTAATTTGGTGCTGAACTACAAAATCGCGACATCAGAATTACGATAGGTCAGGAGTTCTGAACCTGGAACTTTTAAAGCGCCCGTTTTATCCCGTTTTCACTATAAGAGGTTTCTCGTGAGGAATGGTAAAAAAAAAGATACTTCCTTTTCCCTCTTCACTCTCTACCCATACCTTTCCACCCTGCTTTTCGATGAAATCCTTGCAAAGCAGTAATCCCAAACCGGCGCTGGGTTCGCCATCGGTCCCCTTTCGGTTTGTCTGAACATCGAGCCGGAATAAATCATTGACCATTTTGGCGCTCATTCCAATGCCCGTGTCCCTTACGGAAATTTCAACTGAATTGCCGGGTATCGGCTTTGCGGCAATAATGACATTACCTCCGTTACGACTGAATTTTACGGCGTTGGAAGCCAGATTGCGAATAGTTGACGCCAGCATGGATTCATCAGCAAAAACTTTCAGATCGTTTGGGATTTCGTAGTTGATTCCAATGCCCTTTTTACTGGCTGAATCCATTAACGGGCGCATGCTTTCGGCAATCATTGACGTCAATAAAAACGATTCGGGCATAAATTTGATTAATCCCCTTTGTGAGCGCGACCACTCAAGCAGGTTTTCGAGTAACTGGAAGAGATTGGTTGCCGAGTTTCTCATAACCACTGCCATCTTCTGAATCTCGGTATGTGTCAAATCCCTTAAATCCTCAGACATTAACCTGGTCAATCCTAAAAATACATTGAATGGGCTGCGCAGGTCGTGAGCGATGATTGAAAAGAATTTATCCTTATTGTCATTTAGCGCCTTGAGTTCAATGGCATCCGCCTGAAGCTGCATCTCGTTTGCCTGGATAATTTTGTATTTCCTTGCATTGGCAATAGCCAATGAGCTCATCCTGCCGATAATTTGCCTCATATCTTTGTATTGCTCCATGAACCCGGGAAATGCAATACCTGAAAGCTCAAATACCCCCAGCAGTTCACCCTGTTGAGCAACCTCAATGGTAAACCCAGCCAATGAAGGCGCCGATGTAACAGGGCTATTTATATTATAGGATATCTTTCCGATGCGAAGTTGATTTTCGATAGGGTAATAGTCCATTGTTGCTGGGGAAAAAAAGATATTGAGCATCTCAAATATATTCTGGACAATTTCCTCTTCGTGAGTCTGTTCAACAAGATTTTGCAATTGATGAAAAACCAAAGCATAATCGGCTGTTTTTTTGGAAATTGCTGCAATATGTTGGATCAATCGGGTTTGTTCATTTTCTGCCCGCCATTGAAAAATCAGCGTTTCTATCAACATCCGGCAATGCGAAATACCAATTGGCAAAATCTCATACGGCAAACCCATGTAATCTGACAGCGCTTTGAGTTGGGGTAAGAAGTCGCTTGAAATACCGGTTTCAAGCAGCAGAATTTTGCTGGTTGACTCGCCAAAAAACTTCTTCGACATATCGCCATCAAAACCCCATGCAGCAATGTGTTCCCTGTATTTTGCAAGCCAGCCGTTGGAGACTATATAATATCTGTTTTCAATAAAATGGTTGATTGCTTCTTTACTGAAGATTAACTCCATGCAATGATCCAACTTATGAAAGGCAAACTTTCGGGTTTCCCCGGAATTTTCTTTTGTAAAACGAAAACAAGAACCGGCAATTAACAGTACTTTGGTAAATTTCTCCTTGGATTCCTTATCAGGAATTTGGAGATCTTCGTAACGAAACGGAGCGGTCATACAATTGTAAGCGTAACTTTTAACTACTACGTCAGGAAAATCACCCGATTGAAGGACATAATTGACTTCAGGGAGGTAAGCGCTGCAAACGTAGAGACAAAGTTTTTGGTCCATTAAAAGTCGGATATTGGATATTTTCCGAATGTATGCACGGCTTCGGAGATAGCCATCAGCGCTTCATCGGGAACCTGGAATGGGATTTCTCCATGGTTATCGGATAAAATAAAACCGCCACCCGGGGCTGCTTTTTGGATAGTTTCTTTAACGATGAGGTTAACGTCGGCAGAGCTCCATCGGCGCATCTCAATTCCGTTGAGGTTTCCAAGAATGGTTAGCTTACCCCTGCATGCTTGCTTCATCGCGCCAATATCCTCCAGCGAACTTGTTCCAACAACCGCAGTACCTGTTTGAGAAACATCATCTACAATGCTCAAACATTTACCCGAGGCAAAATGGGTGGCAGTTGGACCGGCTATCCGGGAAATTGTTCTTTTGGCAATTTGGAAACCCGTTTCAAGGTATTTATTACGGGGAATGATGGTGGTAGAAGAAACCGGGTCGAAATAACAAATGGCTGTGGCTCCTGCCTGAAGCTGTGCATTTGCCCAGTCCACACAAAATTCCTCATTGATTTGCATCAGATGGTTAAACAAGTCGCTGTGAAAGTGCATTAACTCCAGATATTTGTCAAAACCAAGCTGCATTACAGGTAACGAGAAAGGCGACATGACTACGCCAATAATTGGCGCTTCGTCGCCTACCGCCTCTTTCAGTTTCTGAGTTGCCTGCAATACTTTGTAAAGCGCTTTTGTCTCTTTTATTTTAGGAGGTTGCAGGTTTTTAATATCTTCAATCGCGTTGATAAAAGGAATTCCTGAGTTTGGCGGGCCATCGTCGGAATATATAACTTCTCCGCCAAATGCTTCTATTTCCAAAGGAGCATAAAAAAAAGTATAGATACAATCGTTGCGATATTTTTTGCGTAGTCGCAACTGACCTTCTACTACATTTTCGGCTTTCGAAAAATAATCCTTAATGCTCAGTCCAAGTTCTTTTGCTCCATGCATAGTTGGCAGCAAAAAAAGTGGAACACGGTCGGGCTCTTTGTGCGAGAGAGTTGTTAAAACCCGTTGCATTGACGTCATTTCATTGGCTTTCATACCTTTTCCCCCATCAGTTTAGTTACAATTTCCAGCGCGTCAGCAGAATCCTTTCCGCAGGCGTCGGCGCCTACTTCAAGCCATAGCTGATTATCAAGACGAAAAGGAGCGCCTCCTACCACAATTTTCACCTGAGCGTCAGCTAATTTTTCTTTTACCTCTTTCACTCTGAGGGCAGATGGGAGCATTAAGACCGACAAGAGCAGGATTTTTATTTTTTCGTCTTGTACGATTCTCACCAGATGATCTGTTTTTAATCCGCCGCCAAGATCCATCAATTCAAATCCACTCGCCCGTAAAGTAGAGTAAATTATACGTTTTCCCAGCAGATGATAGTCCTCAAAAACGCCAATTGCCATTTTAGGCTGATCCATTCGTAGCGGGCTTGCCGGCGGTAGCAGTTTGTCAATAATCGCTTCACAAATTACGCCGCTCATATAAACTTGTGAAAGCGCCAGTTTCCCATCTTCCCATGCCTCGCCGATGCGGTGAAGGGTATCCGACACCAGTTTACTGGCAACATCCATCGGGGAACCCTCGCCCACTGCTTTGCGAATGATTGATTCGGCTTTTGATTGATCGAGCGCCAGGAGCGCCATTTCGAAGCCTTTTGAGTGTATGGTTTGTTTGTCCATTTTTCAGATTGGTTATTTACGATTCAGTATAGATCCCATACTTTTTAAGTTTATTCAACATTGCCTCCTGCTCAAAAGGTTTTGAAATATAATCATCGCAACCATTTTCCAAAGCTCTGTTTTCATCGCCACTCAGAGCAAAGGCAGTAAGAGCTATAACAGGCAGTTCCGGTCTGAAGGATTTTATTTGTTTCGTGGCTTCAAAACCATTTATGACAGGCATTTTCAAATCCATCATTACCAATGATATCGTGTGGTTTTGGCGGCACGCGTCAATGGCTTGTTGTCCGTTTTCTACCACGATAACATCAATTCCGTTTTTATGAAATATCCGTTCCAGTAAAAAACCGGCATATAATTCGTCATCAGCAATAAGGATAAGTGGTTTGGCAGTTGGACTTACTGCGGTTTCCTTCTGAACTTGTTTTTCATCGCCGACCAAATAAACCGGGATCGTGAAAAAGAAGGTGGAACCTTCGCCCTTCACAGATTCAAGCCAGATATTGCCACCCATAAGTTCAACAATACCTTTTGCGATGGATAAACCTAACCCGCTGCCTTCGTGTCCGCGGGTATCTAACGGATTTTCCTGCATGAATTTATCGAAAATGATTGCCTGCAATTCTTTGTTTATTCCAACTCCTGTATCTTTAACAAAAAATTCAAGCTCGTTTCCTTTTACTTCAAAACCAACTGAAACCGTTCCCTGCTTAGTAAACTTAAAGGCATTATACAACAAATGGGATAATACCTTACGCAACAATTCGTAGTCGGAATATATGTTCAATTTGGTTGTTATCGGCGGCGTTTGAAGGGTTAAGCCAATGTTTTGAGCTTTACTGGAAGGCATGAACTTGTCTGTAGTCACATACAATAAATCTAATAAATCACCAAAGGAAAAATATTTTTTTTGTATTTCTAAATTCCCCGAAATGATGAGTGATATATCCATAAAATCGGTGACAGTATTCATTAACCGATTGGCGCTTGCTTTTACTATTGTAAAATAGCGTTCTCTTTCATACTGTGTCAGATCAGGATCGCTGGTAAGCTGACCAAATCCAAGGATACTATTCATGGGCGTACGGATTTCGTGGGAGATGTTCTGTATGAAAGCCTTTTTCAACAGATCTGCGGATTCGGCTTTTACCAATGCTTCCTGTAAACTGGCAATCATTTTTTTTCTTTCATTAATATCCTCTTTCACTGCCAGAAAATTGATTATTTTTCCTCTGGAATCAACGATAGGAGAAATGGACACAGATTCCCAATATAATTCCCCATTTTTCTTTTTGTTAATGAATTCATTTCGGTATTCATTACCTGAAAGGATGGCGTCCCAAAGGATTTTATAGGTTTCTCTGGGAGTTTCGCCCGACTGCATAATTCTGGGGTTTTGCCCAAGCAACTCCTCGATTGGATACCCGGTAAGTTCACAAACTTTGGGATTTCCATAAACAATTTTCCCATCAGGTTCGGTTATTAGAATAGAAGCAGGGCTTTGCTCCACAGCGCGGGATAATTTTCTAAGTTCGTTTTCTGTACTTTTCTGATCCGTGATATCCTGAGTTACACCAAAAACGTGATCAGGAGCGCCTTGTGCATTGTTGAAAAGGTACCCAAAGGAATGTAACCAATGAATATCGCCGTTAGGATAGATTACACGGTAGGTATTGTCAAAAGGAACATTCTCTTTTATGGTTCTCTCAAGGTTTTTTTCGCCATACTCCCGATCTTCTTCATGAACATGGTTCTGTACATCGTCCAGTGTTTCTGCAAATTCTTCCATTGAAATGCCGAATAGAACCTGATGCCCTTCCGACCACTCGACCTTATTAGTGGCGATTTCAAATCGCCAATATGCCATTTTTGCAACAGAAAGAGCAAGATTTAGCCGTTTTTCGCTTTCAATCAAAGCCTCCTCCACCTGCTTGCGGTCGGTGATGTCATTAACAACAGTAAAACAGTATTTTTTGTCTTGCAGATAGATATTTTCCGCTGAGAACAGCACATGTTTGATACCGCCGTTTTTCGTTTTCAACTCGGTTTCCACGTTGGTTACCTTACCATTGGTATCGGCTTTCTGCGATACGGCATGTATTATTTCCGGGGTTACAACACCTAAATCCAGCGCTGTTTTACCAATTAATTCATGGTTGCTGAATCCAAGCAAACTGCAAAATGCTTCATTCACTTCAAGGTATTTGTGATTGTCAGGATCAATCAAACAACAAGCCGATGGATTGATTTGAAATAATTTTGCAAACTTTTCTTCTGAGAACTTGATTTTTGATATATCACTGGCAACTCCAAAAATAGTACGTTTCAGCGTTTCGTCTTCTACAGGTTGCAAAGAAGTTGTTTTTGGTTCAATGTTCAGCCATTTTTCAAACTTCCGGCGAAGACTGAATTTTTGTGACGCACCGGGTAACGTTATATTACTGCAAACGGGTTAAATTATGACATTCTGATCGCAAAATCCAAATCGCAAATTCAAAATCCGTGATTTTAAGGATTGTCAAACCATTACTTTCTCTTGTTTTTCCCTTGGGATTTGGCGCTTGAAATTTGGGACTTGAAATTTTATAAATAAATGGTTCTAACCTGTTTTGAGTTAGAAGGTGGTTATTGTAATATTTAATGAAACCTTTTATTCTTATTTAACCTTCTGCGCCATTTTCAGCAGAACGCAAATATATATAATTTTGTTTAATCGCCGGTCAAAACGTTCGATGACAATATTATAAATCGCTCTGTTTTTATAAGAATATTAATGCGTTATATAATTCTTGCAAAATAATATGGTTTTATTGTAACGTATTCTTTTCTAACTGCGCCGGCTCTCTTTGAAATCAATAGGTTTGAAGTCACAGATTGTATATTAATATTGATACCTTTGACACCTATTCTGCCTGGCATCCTGAAAACGTCAACCATATTCCTGATGAAAAAACAGATTCTTCTGCATTTTTCTACTCTGATTGTGTTGCTGCTGTTAATGCCGGATACCAACTTGTCGGCGCAGAAAAATGTTGATAGTTTGCTGAATGTCGTTAGCGGATCAGCAGGAAAAGCCAGGTTCGATGCGCTCAAGGCTCTGGGTAAAATCTATAAGTCATTGGATCCGGCAAAGGCGCTTAAATACGCCGTAGAAGAGAGAGAGCAGGCTCTCGCTATGAAAGATCGGGTTCTTGAGGCTGACGCCCTGAATGATATTGCAATTCCAATGTTGATGATGCAGCAAAACAGGCAGGCGGTTATGCTTCTGCAGGAGAGCGTCAGGATTTATGATTCACTAAACGATAAAGAAGGCAAGGCAAAGGTTATCAATAATCTGGGGATTGCGTGGTCGCAGATTGGTTCTTTTGAAAATTCATTGGCATGCTATACCCAGGCGCTCAACTGGTATATTAAAAAGAAGGATTTGACAAAACAGGCTCGCGTGTATATGAGTCTGGGACTGGTTTATGAACAGCTAAAAAAGTATGATCAAGCGTTAACTGCGCATCATAAAGCCCTTGAGATTTTTACCGGAGAAAATGATGAGCGGATGATGGCTGATGCAGGCGTAAACCTCGGCGCTGCTTATAAATGGACCGGAAATTTTAGAGAAGCGGAAATTTATTTTAACAGAGCGCTCGATTTTTACCGGCAGCGCCAAATCATTTTCGGTATGGCAGTGGCAACCAATAATCTTGCCCAGCTCTATAAATCGAAGGGTGATTTTAAGAATGCATTTTCCTGGTATGCCAAAGCGCTGCCGTTGATCCGGCAAATCCGTAATACATGGGCGGAAGCCGCCGTTTACCTCGACCTTGCCGATATTCACTACCAGCAGGCGCACTGGAATGAGGCGCTCAGCAACCTTACCAACGCTGAAAGGCTGAATACCCCCGAAAACGATCCCGGTCTGCAATCCCAGATTTTTCACTTTTACAGCCGGGTGTATGATACGCTGCAACAATATCGCCTTGCCCTGGATTTCTTTAAACGATATACTGCGCTGAAAGATACCCTGGCGTCGGTAGAAAAGACAAAGGTGATCGAAGAGCTGAGCATCCGGTATGAAACAGAGAAAAAGGGCGCTGAAAACGATCTCCTTAAATCCGACATCCAGGTTCATAAACTACGCCAATGGATGCTTACGGCATTCGCTCTCGCCGCATTGTTGACTGCCGTTTTTTTAGCCGGTATCTTTATCCGTAAAAGAAAACAACTAATCCTCAATAAAATCAAATCAGAACAAGAGGCTCAGGAGGCAAAAGAGGATATGGTGAAAATGAGCCAGGCGCTCACTTCCAAAGCCCTTCACCTTGCCGGCGACGCGGAGAAAAAGGCAGCATTTGCAGAAAAACTTGCCGCGCTCGTCCCGTTAGTTAACCCAGAAGGACAGACTGTTTTGCAAAGTCTTGTTGACGAATTTATTAAACCTATTGATGACAATCTGTGGGAAGAGTTTGAAAAATATTTCGAAAATATCCATCCCGCCTTCCTGGCAAAACTGGCTGTACGCTTTCCGGATATGACAACCAACGACCGGAAAATATGCGCCATGGTCAGGCTCGACCTCTCCACCAAAGAGATTGCCCTTATGCTCAACAGGAGTATCAGGACTATTGAATCTGCCAAATACCAGATTAAAAAGAAATTGAACGTGGGAGATGATCAAAATCTCACATCTTTCCTTATTGCGCTGTAAATCCGATTTTTGCAATTTTTATCTGATTCCGGACAGTAGTTTTTCAGTACACTTTTTTATGGATTACCAGTTTCCCAGTATATTTCCAGTATCGCAAAATTAGGTTTCCGGGGCTGCAATGTTCTAATATTGTAAAATGGAACCTGAAAACAACTCCCTTCCCCTATCCTCCCCGCTGCCCGACCAGGATAAAAGCAAAATAGCTTCATCGGGGGATGAAGAATCGTTATTCAACAACCCTGAAAATGATCAGGCTGATGTGACGCGAACATTGACCCGGTTTGCAGAACAGGCGAAACTTGAAGGAAGCGTTTACCGAAAGCTTCTCGACGAACTAAAAAAAATGGCAAACCAAAAACCTTAACACTTACCACTTAACACTTAACACTTGTTTCCTATGAAAACAAAAAGAGTACTTAGAAAAATTCTGTCGGCAGGATTCCTGCTGGCGCTATTGATCATTGTGGTGATGTCGTGCAAGAAAAAGGATGACACGCCGGATCCGACGCCACCGGGGCCAGGCCCCACCCCTCCGCCCATCACAACCCCGGACGTCTTTGCCAATAAACCATTGCAACTGATGACAGATTGGGAGATTACTCACAACCAGCCGTTTGCAGGCCACTATTTCCGGTCGCTGGGCAGAGGACTGGTTGGCGGCGAGGACCCAGAAATCCCCTTTCCATTTAAGGAAGTTGGCAAAACACTGTGGGAAATTCACAACTACCTTCACACAGAAAAGGAGTTCAAAGAGATTGACAACAATCTTAAGTTAATACAGAATCAATTGAACCAATTAGAGGGTATGATTTCCACAATAGGCACTGAAATACAGTTGCAAACAACGCAACTGGAAAGCTTTTTCACGGTAGGAAGTGTCAACACTGCCATGGAACCGCTGACAACCGCACTGGATTCGACTGGTCCTTCGAATTTCGGATATTACCCCGTCACTGCTAGAAGAAGCAGTTCGGATTCCATAAATTATTATGCCGCTATGGTTTCCAATAGCAAATATCTGCCAACTTATGCCAACCTTCAGATTCTTCCTCCGGGGGGAGGTCTGCCAGTTATGGAGACTTTCATTACCAGTTTATCCTCCCTGTTGAGCGCTCCGGCTCCAGGGTATGATGGATGTCTGCATACATATAACAGGCAGTTGATTAATTCAGTCCAGGCACAGTATACCAACGGCATGGACAGTTCCACCGCCATGAAAGCCTACCAGATTCTCGAAAACTATTTCATGTGGATCGTAGGCGCACAATTTCAAGCCGAGAATATTCTGATCAACTGTTCGAATGTGATTGATTCGACGAATACCCTGCACCTGGCAGAGAGCCAATGGATTGCATTTCAACCTATTATTACTGCTGAAATTGGCATATTTCTTGGGGAAGTAGATTTCTTTGTGGCAAACCTGGATGAATACAGGACCATGCCCAGGTGGACAAGCGATGTGCAGTATGCCGATGCGGGACTTGCACCAGATAACGTCTTCATCAACGTGCTTGCACGGGCCCAGTTTCTTGCCAACTCTCTCTATGATGGATTTAAACTGAAATACCCTGTTATGTGCGGAAAGATCATCACCCCATACTATTACACTTATGATGGTGGAACTCAGTCAACCACATCACTTAGTCTGAATTCGACAAAGCCGTTAAGCTCCACCGCTGTACAGGTGACAAGTTGGATACCAAACACGATTTGGCCCTCTGTCAACAATAATGTATCCACATGCGATTATAGTTTTGACTGGTCGGTGTTCACTTTCGGAACAATGGGAAAGGCAGATTCGGGCTGGCAAAGTACCAACCCAATGACAATTTCGTTCACTGACGCCTACCATCCCTGGGCACACTCCTCAGCTCCTGGCGGTACTGTGAAGGTGATGTTTCACAATCCACAGGATCTAAATGACGTGGCATCCTCTTATGATACGGTGCACTCTATGCCGTTCGGCTATTTCTCTGCAAACTGGAAATGGGGCTTCATGTATTTACGGTATGATAATGAGAATTGGCATCAATGCGGCGCCTGGTGCTCTGAACAATTACAAACAAATGTTTTTAACTACCCCAATAACAGTATGCATAATTGCGACGGGAAAGGTACTTTTTCTGCTACCTCTCCTTATGTGGTAGGATTAAACAGCAACTGGGAGGCTTGCACCCAGTCAGCCTACCAGGGATATTTTACAGTAAATTCGGGAGGCTACCAGGTTGGGCTGTCAGAGATGGCTTATAATGGGCCGGCATACAATTGGAAGGCAGGGAATGTCGCATATGCTTTCAACATGTACAATACCATCCAGGCTGCACGTACGATTCAGTCCAATACAGCCTGGTTTGCCTGGCAGGCGGCAAGCTGGTACAATTTTGGTACTCAACTGAACTGCAATGGCGGTGTAGGTTACAAAAAACTGCCGAATATGGAATCGGGAACAAATATTAACAGTACGAGCTTTTACCAGATTGTAAACAAATCGCAGAACTGGACAACTACTATTGGCGTTGGAGGTAACTTCAACTCGGGCGTTCAGATGCAAGTCAATTTCGGTTTTGATCTTTTTTTCAACCAAATTGTTCCAAGTTATAATCTTGCCGTACTATTCCACCCGAATACCACTGTGATTTTTGGAGGGATGGGTTCACCGCCAAAATAAAAGTACGGAGGAACCCTATTGCGATTCCGGGATCTTCGCGAAGTCCCGGAATCGTTGATTTTGTTCGTAAAATACAACTTTGCCTTGATTAATTTAAATATTTATAATGTATGAAACATCTACAAGTATCATTTTTATTCCTGATCCTGTTTTTCCCTGTATGCCTTTTTGCCCAAACGCAGGAACAGGTTCAGATGGCTAACAACCCGCTGGCAAAAGCTAATTCGATAGGCTTTCAGAACTACTATGCACCCAGTCTGTTTGGTCTGCCTGGGCAGTCGGTCAACACGCTGATGATCCGGCCCGTAGTTGTCACGCCGCGGCTGATCGTGCGGGCAACCCTGCCGCTAATGACGGTTCCGACCATGAAAAGCGCACCATTATCGGGGATGGGCGATATCAACATCTTCGCCACTTATGTGTGGTTTAATCCCAAATCCTATACCAATTTTGGGATTGGTCCCATCGTGGTTCTGCCTTCATCTACTGATTCCATACTGGGAGCCGGGAAATACCAGTTGGGGGCAACAGCCGTATTGGTGCAGCCACTGAGCAAAACCGTCATGGTGGGCAGTCTTATCACCTGGCAGGCTTCGGTTTACAGTGTCAATAAAGCGGCAGAGAAACGTCCCTCAACCAGTCTTCTCAATTTTCAGCCATTTTACGTTTTTCAGATAGGAGGAGGATTTACGCTGAAAGGCACTGCGGTTTGGATGTTTGACTTGACCAACGGCCATTACGCCATACCGTTGGGGTTCGGCGTAGGTAAGGTAATGGTTTCCGGCAAAGCGATCATCTCTATGGGGATTGAACCTCAATTCACCGTTCTTCATTATGGAATTGGTCAGCCTGAGTTCCAGTTGTTTGCCGGATTGAATATTCAATTTCCTGCAAAGGGAAAAAAAGCCACAAAAAATGAAACAGATAAATAATACAAAAAATGAAAACAATGAAAAGAAAACTCTATTTTTTTATGGCAATCTGTTGTCTAACATTTCTGTCGGAAACGCAGGCCTGCACCATCTTCCGCATGAAAGCCAAAGACGGCACGATCACCCTTGCCCGTTCGATGGAGTTCGGCGCCAACCTGAACTACGACCTCATCGTGGTTCCCCGGAACAAACCCTTCTTCAGTCCCTCACCCGTTAGCAAATTGGGTTTGAAATGGACAACCCTGAACGGATATGTCGGCGTAGCCAGCATGGGATTGGATTTTGGCGTGAGCGACGGCATGAACGAAAAAGGACTCTCGGTGAGCGTGCTCTGGTACGAAAGCGACATGCAGTACCAAACCGTTGCCCCTGCCGACAGCGGAAAAGCCCTTGCCCAGGTAATGTTTGCTGACTGGGCGCTGGCAAATTTTTCCACTGTTGACGAAGTGAAATCAGCCATATCAAAGGTAAAAGTGTTTTTCTATTCCGATCCTACAAAGATGAAAATGCCTGTCACCGTTCATTTTATAGTTTACGACGCCAATGGCGGCTGTATTGTGGTGGAATACGACAAGGGGCAATGCAACATTTACGACAATCCGCTGGGCGTCATGACCAACGCGCCATCGCTGCCCTGGCAATATACTAATCTCCGCCAGTATATTGGGCTGGAGAATGTCAACCCGATTCCTGTTAAAGTGGGTGGATTCACTTTCAGCCCTACCGGCCACGGCGACGGAATGTTTGGAATCCCTGGCGATTACACCCCTCCCAGTCGTTTTGTACGGTTGGCTATGTTTGAAAATTTCGTTACCCGCCAGCCCGATGCAGCCTCCAACCTTAACCTCTGCCAGCATATTATCAACACCTTTTCAATACCCTTTGGCATCATCGTTGATAAAGACGCCAGCGGAAATATTGTATCAAACGAATCCACTCAGTGGGTTACATTCCGCGACCTCACCAACCGGCAGTTTTATTTCAAAACCTACGAAAATCCGACACTCCGGATGATTGATCTGAAAAATCTCGATTTCTCGGCAAAAGAGGTCAGAAGGATTCCGATGTACGGCTCCCTGCAAACAATTATTGATATCACAAATCAGAAAAAAATTTAAGTAAGGAATAACAGCAAGGTCGCTTATGGAAATGACTCATTCACCATTAAAATCATTAATGCCATGAAAACAATTAAACAGGCAACCATAGTAATCGCACTGATCGCTTTGATCTTTTCGGGTTGTCAAAAGAAATCAGCCGACCCGGTCGAAAACGGAAATATTGGAGGGAATTATGAGCTCGTCCTAAAAGGGCAAGCTGTCGGGTCTCCGGATATATATTTTATTTTGACGATGATCCAAAGCGGAACATCGGTAACGGGGACAATATCGCTTCACAATTCGGCAACAACGGGAGTTATCCTTGGTTCAGCAAGCGGAGGCTTACTTTCATTCACGGTTGATATTGGGTTGGATGCCTCGCCATTTTCATTTTCAGGCAGTTTCGATCCACTTTCAAAACCATCCCTGATAAGCGGAACGGTCGCCTACCTGGGCCAAACAGTTCAGGGAACACTTCAGGCTACCCTGGGAATAAACGCCGATAGCATTTGTAATTCGCTCGCAACCAATCAGTACATTTTTACAAAAGTAAATTCCGCGACCAACCCTACAGGAGTGCCGGTAATTTTCATTCATGGCATGGGGGCAAACCTGAAATGCTGGATCGGCACATCCAGTCTCGGACCAACTTATGATCTGGTGAACGAGTTGAGTCCGGCTTTCAAAGCAAAACACGATATATGGCTGTTTCAGTACAACTGGAAAGATTCGATCATCATTAATGGCAGAGCGCTGAAAGACTCGGTGGAGCTTTACGGACTAATTAATCCTATTCTCGTCGGACATTCCATGGGCGGACTCGTATCCAGGGGTTATGTTGCAAGCGGAGGTTCAATCTCAAAGCTGGTCACGCTGGGCACTCCACATCTGGGGACACAACTGGTTGAACTGATTGACATTCCCCTTGTTTGCATGATGAACTTTCCCGGTCCCCGAAACATGATGCCGGCGCCTGAAGGCAAGTATATCAAATATATTCTCGATTCCCCTCTTGATATCGCCAACCGGAGTAAATACTACGCCATTGCAGGGCAGATAAAGGGGGAATTCGCAACAATAAACGGCGTACCAGGCTGGAAGTGGGCAATATACCCGGCCGACTGGTACAGTTCGATTGATAAGCTGGGCTATTTCCTTTTTAAAGGGTTATATCCTTTTCCTGATAACGATGGATTGGTACCTGTGCCTTCCGCCCTGTTTAGCGAACCCGGGGTAAGCAACCCGTTACAGGTGCAGCAATGGATCGATCACTTCAACCTCGTTTGTCCTGCACACGCGCCTCAGATATTAGATTACATCAATACATTGTAAGTGGTTCACGGGTTAATTTTATCACGAAAGCTGAATTTTTATGAAAAAAACATCTGCCTTCACGAAAAAAATGAGTTCTGAAGCCTGGTATTATTTTATCGGGCTGATTTTGTTCTGTTTATTGCCGAAATTTGGTTCTGCCGGCGAAGCGCCGGAGGTAATCTTCTTCAACGGCAAAATCATCACTCTCGACAAGTCGAATAAGATCGTGGAGGCAGTGGCAGTTCTCAATGGAAAATTCCTTGCTGCCGGAAGTGACGCCGAGATTAAAAAACTGGCTGGTCCGAACACAAAACTGATCGATCTCCAGAAGAAAACGGTTACGCCCGGATTTATTGACGCACACACCCATCCCGTTGAAACAATGTACCTTACAACCGACTTTGTGAACTGCCGCTACCCCGGCGTGCCATCGGTAAAGCAGGCGCTTCGCAACATGACTGATTCGGTGAAAACGGCAAAAAAAGGCCAATGGATTTTGGCAGCCTGCGTATCCGCCTCCCAGACCAAATTTGCCGAGAAGCGCATGCCAACTCTGGCGGAACTGGATTCGATTAGTCCCGACAACCCTGTTGTGGTACTCGACGGAACCCATCTTTTCGTGGTAAACAGCAAGGCGCTGGAGGTCATCGGGGTTAAAAAAGGGCAGACCAAACTCCCACATGGCGGCGGCATCGGTCTCGACAATAACGGCAATCCCAACGGCACGCTAACCGACGCATTTGCCGACGTTCCTTCGGTACTTACCCCGGTTCAACTGGAAAGTTTCTTTACAACCGGCATACAAAAATTCTGGAACAGCTACGGGTTCACTACGGTAATGGGTATCACCCAAGCCGCAGTGGTACCGGTATTGCAAAAAGTGGCGGCAAGCGGTTACAAGCCCTCGCTGAGATATTCCATGTCGGTATGGAAAGCTGCCAATGGCGAGGATATGCCCGAAGATCTTTCGGTATTTGCATTGCCGGCGGGAAGCGATCCCGATTATTATCGGTTTGCAGGAATCAAAGCCTGGGTTGACGGCGAGAACGACGCCCGCACCGGACTGATGTGCAGCCCCTATCTTGGTCACAAAGAGACCGATCCCGCAGGCGGACACGGCGCGCAGGTGACTTCCGGAGATCAGGCGATAAGATTGGCAAAGATCGCCCAGAAAAACGGAGTGATCTGCATGTTGCACTGTTCCGGCGACAAAGCAATGGCAATCGGCATGACGACTTATGAAAACCTTTGCGCAGCGGGCAAGCCCAAAAACATATTCAGAATAGAACATTTTGGCGTGTTCCAGATGTACCAGAACCAGCTCGACAGTGCGGTAAAACTTCACGATAAGGGACTCCGCATCTCGGTTCAGCCGACATGGCTAACGGTTTTGGTAAAATCCGACATCGAGGACATGGGCTATGAAAGGGCAGCAACCGGTTTCAGGTTCCGCACGATGGTGAAAGCCGGGCTTGAACCCGCAGGAAGCACCGACGTAACCGGGGTTTATCTTGAAAACACCAACCCCATGAAAGCAATTTATGCCACCGTGACCAGGAACAGCGACGCCGGAAAGTTTGAACCCGAACAAGCGCTTACCGTTACCGAATCGCTGAAAATGTGGACCATCTGGGCAGCCAAAGCCCTCGGCGAGGAAAAGCTGAAAGGAACGATTGAACCCGGCAAGTATGCCGACATGACAGTGCTGTCGGACGACATCCTGACCATCGATCCCGAGAAGATCATTGACATCAAAATTGAAAAAACCATTGTGGGAGGAAAAATTGTGTATTCTCTGAATTAAATAAAATCTGAGATGTAACTTTTTGTCGACATCACTTGGCTTTAAAAAATAATGAAAGAACTTTGAACCTTAAACATAAACCTTTAACCCTTAAACCAAATTCCTATGAAAACAAAAAACCTCCTCAGAAAAATTTTGTCGGCGGGCTTGCTGCTGTCGCTGATGATCGTCGTGGTGATGTCGTGCAAGAAAAAGGACGACGAGCCAATACCTCCCTCGCCGCCTGTTCCACCGTCGCCGCCCGCAACTCCGAATGCATTTGTTCCCAGAACTCTTCATTTCATGACAGCTTATGAAAAGGCCAACGGAATGAGATTTCCGGGCTACGCTTACCGGCTTATCAATCGCGGCCTTGTAGGAGAAGATGTACCGGAAATCCCTAACCCATTAAAAAAATTGGGTAAAAACCTTTGGGAAATTTATGATTACGAACACACTGAGCATGAGTTCGCAAAAATTGATGAAGAATTGGGTAATATTTCAAATCAGATTGCGCTGCTAACCACAGAAGTAAACCAGTATGGCAATGCAATATTAGGCGAGGTTGAATTTATGACAACCTTGTTAACCGCTGAAAACATTAAGCCATATTTAACCGACATCAACAATATGTGGTTTGCTAATCCAGGCGCATGGACATCTTATATGGATTTTGTTGCCGCATCCGCGTCGTATGAAAGGAATCCGCAAAATGCCGATTCCATAAAATTGATGACTGCAGCATCTGCAAATATCGCCCAGTTTGCTACAAATGCCACATCAAAACAAGTATGGGGCGACCTTTCAAACGTTGCCGGCCTTATCAATTTGAGCGGGAATACGGGAATATTTTCTCAATTTGCACAAACCCTGGCAACCAAGGCAAAAGGAAAAGTGCTTGATTCTTCGCAGGCAATGCAGTACTATAAAATGTTGGAAGGATATTTTATTAACATTCTTCAATATCAATCAAATGCAGAGACAATGATTATCAATATTGATAATTATCTCGACACTACCGGCGCAACTGCAAAAACGGACTATAATACCAAATTTGCACCTGTTATTCAAGGGGAAGTGGACGCATTTTTATATGCGGTTGATTATCTTGTCACAAATATATCCGATTACCGGACTTCCGCAAGGTTTACTTATGACATGGGATACAGAAATGCAGGATTAGCGCCTGACAATGTTTTTATCCATGTACTTGCAAGGGCGCAGTTATTAGCTAACATGATTTATGATGGATTGGGATTAGGCTACCCTGTTATGTGCGGCTATATTCTTACCCCTTATAATTATTCTAACGGGAACTCACCTGTTATGACGCAGTTCAACCTGAGTTTCAGTAACTACGGACAAACCGTTACAAGGTCGGTAAGTGCAACTCCGATTGCAAGTCAGATCCCATACACCTATTGGAGCGCCGGCAGCTCCGCAAGATGTGGAGCCGACAATAATTGGACTGCCTTCCGTTGTGGAACTCTGGGCACGGCTGATGGCGGCTGGCATACAGGTCAAATCCAGGTCACTATTCCCGATAATGGCAACATGTATTCCCCCTGGGCGCACTGGGCGCCCATCCAGGGTTACGTGCAAACGATGTTTTATAATCCAGCAGATCCTGACCAAACTCCAACCACATCAAGTACGCAGTCAAACACCATGCAATTTGGTTACTTTTCGGTAAACTGGCAATGGGGTTATCTTTACATGTCAAATTTCAATCAGGAAGGCTGGCAACATACCGATAATTTCACCTGCAATCTTTATAATACGGTTGGATTTTCAGGAAAAAAGGTACCATCTCCACAGGTTTCAACAACCGATAAAAATGATGAGCTGTATCCTCATGGCACTGCAGATGTGACGTTCGAATACCCGACTAATTGCTGCGGCATGATGGAGATGTACGGATATGCAGTCGCCACCGACTATTATTATATTGCTTATGACTTGATTTATTATAATATGCAGGCAATAAGCGATCCGGGAAACCTTGTTGGTTCAGATTTGCAGGCTTGGGGTTCGTACAACGCAATGTACAATTTTGCCGGAAGCGGAGGAAGTGATCTCTGGGTGACCATGGGAACCAATATTTATCAAATTTATAACAATGGAACCTGGTCTTCGGATGGAAAGCTCAGAGACAGCGACCATTATAACAATTTAGTGAACAACTGGTTATATGGAATGGGCGTTGAAACGGGAATAAAACGGAACACCAATTATTCTCCTTCATTTCAGTATGTTTATCAAACTCATAACATTAGTAGTCCGTCAGCTACTATTCAGATGGGCGTCGCATTTCAGTTTATTTATACAGGATTTTTCCTTACCAGCAAATAGCTTAATACCCATTGTTAATTTTTTTTCAGTGTACGCTAATTCCAAATTCCAGGTTTGAGTCCACTCCGAAAAATGGTTATAAAAATAAAAATTTGGCTAAAGCCCAGATTGTTTCCTTTTCGGAGTGGGCTCATTCATTATAATATTTTGGTTCGCCAGGTCTCTTGCCATATTTTCAGGCAAGGGACTTTTTCCGATCAGACAAAAAAAGATGAAATGATGTCATTCGGCGAAGTCAAATAATGTTTATGGGTTACTTTGTGTTGGATATATTAAAATATATGGCTTACTTTGTGAAATGTTTAAAAGAATACTAACCGATGAATTGGTCCGGTGGAAATCCAGCGTTTCCAGAAAACCACTTATCCTCAGAGGAGCGCGGCAGGTAGGTAAAACTACGCTGGTAGAAATGTTTGCTGTCGGCTTTGATTATTTTGTTCATCTTAATCTCGATAAAAGTATTGACAGACAAATATTTGAAAAGAACGATAATATTGCAACCATCATTCAGATTCTATATTTAAAAGCAAACATTTCGCCAGCCCCCGATGCCAAAGTGTTGATCTTTATAGATGAAATTCAAAATTCACCCGAAGCTATAAAATTGCTCCGCTATTTTTACGAACAAGCAAATCATTTGTATGTCATTGCTGCCGGCTCACTGCTGGAAAGTATTCTTGACAATCAAATCAGCTTTCCGGTAGGCCGGGTTGAATACCTGATTTTGCGGCCATTCAGTTTCGGGGAATATTTAACAGCGCTTCAGGAAAATGAAGCATTAACCATTTACAACAACTTTCCCTTCCCGGAATATGGTCACAAAAAATTGTTGGCTTTATTTGCTGAATATTGTTTAATTGGCGGAATGCCCGAGGTGGTAAAACATTATATTGAACATAAAGATTTAGTTGCAGTAGGTCGTATATTTGAGAACCTGATAACTGCCTATTCCGATGACGTGGAAAAATATGCAAAAAACGATAATCATCGTAAGATCATCAGGCACATTATTCACAATGCTATAAAAATGGCCGGCGAGCGAATAAAATTTGAGGGATTTGCCTCATCCAATTACAAATCAAAAGATATTGGGGAGGGCTTCAGAACTTTAGAGAAAACTTATCTTTTATCCCTGGTTTTTCCAACTACAAACACAAAACTTCCGCTTATTGAAAATATAAGAAAATCGCCCAAATTGCATATTCTGGACACCGGAATACTCAATTATTTTGCCGGAATGCAATTGATGATCTTAAACAACGATCTTATAGATACAGTTTTTGAAGGAAAAATCGCAGAACACATTGTTGGACAGGAACTTTTGTCGCTGAAATCGAATGTTTCAGCCAAAAATTATTTTTGGATTAAAGAGAAAAAACAATCAAATGCGGAAGTTGATTATGTTTTGCAAATAGATAATCTGCTGATACCCGTTGAAGTAAAATTAGGCAAAACAGGCCGGTTGCGTTCCTTAATGGAGTTTATTGACCTATGCCCTCATAATTTCGCGGTTCGGATATATTCAGGCGAGTTAAAAATTGAAACAACAAAAACATTGAAAGGGAAAGAATTCACCCTGCTGAATTTGCCATTTTATTTGACAGGAAAAGCCCCCATGTATATTAAAAGGCTCCTGATCGCTGAAACTGAAACATGATACTTCTCCGTATTTTATCGTCATCTTTTTTTTGACCCTGATCAATTTTTCTGATATTATTTTTATGCACTGTTTTACTTTTTTGCAACCCTTCATGCAAATTCACAAATCAGCACAGCCAACCTGGGCGCTTATAAGCGCCTTTGCACACTGTGACCGCGATTTGAAAGACTTCAGCTTCCAGATTAGGCACCTGAGGGAATCCTCCCCACTGCCCGACAGGGATAAAAACAATATCTCTTGCACCGGGGATGATGAACCTTCATCCATCAATACTGAAGGCGGGCTGGAGGATATTACGCGAACGTTGACCCGTTTTGTCGAACAAGCAAAACTCGAAGTGAGTGTTTACCGGAAATTCATTGATGAACTGCAAAAAAATGACAAATTTGAAACCTTTAGCCTTTAACCTTTACCTTAAGTCCCATGAAAACAAAAAACCTTCTCCGAAAAATTGTGCTGGCGCCCATGCTGCCGGCGTTGGCGCTCATTGTCGCATGCAATATTGTTCATGACAGCAAAAAGGAATTATCGTATCAGTTACCCGCCGGACGCAGCATTTATGATCCTCCCGATCCGATGTCTGCCGGAAAGCACGGCGACCTGATTTGGGCAACTGAGATTTCTACTGATGTCGCGGGAGCAAAGGCATGGAAAATTCTTTACCGCTCCACCGATATCCACAACGTGGATTGTCCTGTGACCGGCATTGTCGTGGCGCCGACTGGAAAAGCGCAGGCAGAAGGACGACCCATTGTGAGTTACGCCCACGGCACTACCGGTATAAACCGAGGCTGCGCTCCCTCGATGGTTGATAATCCGGCTAAAGACGCCTCCTTCTACTTTTTCCCCGACAGTCCCGACCGCATTGATGCGGGAATACCCGGACTTACCGAGATGATTGCAGCCGGTTACGTGGTTGTTGCCACCGATTACCAGGGACAGGGAGTCCCTGGATTTCACCAGTACCTCATCGGTCCGACGGCAGCGCGCAACACTCTTGACGCGATACTTGCCGTCCGTCAGCTCCCCGAAGCGGGAGCAGGCAAACAGGCTGTAATCACAGGCTGGTCGCAAGGAGGTCAGGCGGCGGTATGGGCCGGTCAAATTGCCGAATATCTTACCGATTCTGCCACTCTTGTGGGCGTGGTTGCGATGGCGCCCGTAAATGCCCTGGAGCAAAGTAAAATTGAGGCACAGGTTCTTGCTTCAGGCAAGACCTTGCCACCGATGACCACCTCTGAAACCCTTATGGCTCAGTTCGCCATGGCGGGAACCTTTCCCGAACTTCAGCTTTCAGATGTGCTTACTCCCCTTGGAATAGATTTCATTAAGGAATCGAGCAAGCGGCAAAGCAGCAAACAGATGGGACAGGCGCTTGCCTACCTTCAGGGATGGAAAGGGACCGCAACAAGACCCGACCCGCAGAACCATGATAAATGGATGAAACGTGTTGAAGAGATGGCGCTTGGAACTATTCCTTCAAAAGTTCCGATAGCAGTTTACCAGGGCGATGACGATCCCACAATTTTCCCGGCTGCAACCGAAGCGTATGTAAAGCAAGCCCAGGCTTCAGGAATTAAAATTACCTACAAGCATTATCCCGGGGTTGATCATCTGAGGGTTCCTGGCGCAAGCCAGCCCGATTTCATGCGCTGGATAGCCGACCGTTTCTCCGGCAAATAGCCATAAATTTAAACCTAACCTGGATAAACCAGAAAAGACAAAGAACAATAAACAAAACACAAATAAATTCGAAAATTTTAAAAGTTCAAAATTCAAAGACAAGACCGATAAAGTCTATTCTTCCTGTTTGAAATTTAGTGATTTATGTTTGTTTTTTATTTGTTATTTGCATTTTGTAATTTATGCCAAAAAAAACATCAATTTCAAAATTAAGACACTAAAACCTATTCTTATGAAAACAAAAATGCTGCTTAAAAAAATTACACCGTTTGTCCTATTGATGGCGCTCATGGTGATTGTTGCCATTTCGTGCAAAAAGAAAGACGATGAACCAGCGCCTCCTTCACCGCCTGTTCCGCCTTCACCGGTGGTTCCAGATGTTTTTGTGCCGAGTGCGCTGCATCTCGTAACTGATTATGAGAAAACCCATGGCATGAGATTTCCCGCATATTCCAATCGCCTTGTTCATCGCGGCCTCGTTGGAGAAGAAGTTCCTGAAATACCCAATCCCCTAAAGAACCTGGGTAAAAGCCTTTGGGATGTATATGTTTATGAGCACACAGAACATCAGTTTGCAAAGATTGACGACGAATTAGATAATATTTCAAGCCAGATTGCCAGCTTGACAACACAGGTCAACCAATATGGGAATGCCATTTTAGGCGAGCTTAATTTAATGACGACTTTGTTATCGAACGAAAATATCAAACCCTCCCTGGAAGATATCAATAATTTCTGGATGGATTTTCCTGGTAGCTGGTCCAATTTTATGGCATTCCAAAATGCTTCAGCAGCTTATGAAAGAAATCCGCAGAATCCTGATTCAATTGCGACCATGCAACAAGCTCAGTCAAACGTAAAGACCTGGGCAACGTTACAAAATTCCAAAACAATTTGGACAGACCTTGCCAATATAAGCGGACTGATAAACTTAAGTGGGAACATTGGCATCCTTTCACAATTTTCTTCAACTCTTTGCGCTAAGGCAAAAGGCTCAATCATTGATTCCGCCATGGCAATGAATTACTACATGATACTTGAAGGTTATTTTCTCAATTTGCTTAATTATCAGTCTAATGCCGAGACAATGATCATGAATATTGACAATGTTCTTGATACCACCGGGGCAACTGCCACAAATGATTATAATACCAAATTTGCCCCGAAAATACAGAGTGAGGTAAGCGCATTTTTATATGCGGTGGATTATCTTGTCGCCAATATATCAGACTATCGCACTACGGACAGGTTTAACAGCGACATGAATTACAGGAACACAGGTCTTGCGCCGGACAATGTCTTTATAAATGCGCTTGCCAGGTCACAGTTTGTCGCCAATATGATATATGAAGGATTAGGCTTACCATTCCCGGTAATGTGCGGCTATGTCCTTACTCCATTGAACTACACAAATGGCAATTCTCCGATTGTAAACGATATCTCCATTAATTTCAGCAACTATGGAAATATGGTTACTAAGACTACAACCGCAACAAGATATACGAGCCAAATACCATACACCTACTGGACAAGTGGAAACCCTGCAAAATGTGGAGCCGACAATACCTGGAACGTTTACAGAATAGGAAACGTGGGCACATCTGATGGTGTGACATGGCACACAGGCAAGATACAGGCAACGATTAGCGACAACAATAATTTTTATACTCCCTGGGCACACACGGCGCCCATTCAGGGCTTTGTCCAAACTTACTTTTACAACCCGGCAAACCCATCCGAGGCAAATACTTCGACAAGCGCAACAGCCACTAATACTTTTCAGTTCGGTTGGTTTTCGGCAAACTGGCAATGGGGTTACCTTTTTATGTCAGATTTTAACCAGGCAGGCTGGCAGCATACTGACAATTTTGCCGTGTATCAATATAACAGCAATATAGGAGTGTCAGGAGACATTAATTCCCCACATATCCTAACATCCGACAAAAATGGTAATTTGTATCCTCATGGAACGGATGCCATGAATGTAGGTTTCACAAATAGTACTTTAGGGATGCTGCAAATGAATGGTTCTATGATAACCACTCCATATTTCTATATTGCATTTGACCTTGTTGATTTCAACATGCAGGCTGCAAGCGACCCTGCAAACCTTGTGGGTGCAGACCTACAGGCATGGGGCAAATATAATGCATATTATAATGGATTTGGAAGCGGAGGCAACGACCTCTGGGTTAACATTGGAACAGGACTTGTTCATACTCAAGAGGGAGAAAGTTGGGCTTCAAACGGTAAAATTGTTTCCGACGCCCATTATCATAACGCCTCAGGCAATTGGAATGAGGGATTCGGAAAACAGACAGGGATGTCGAGAAATACGACTTACTCGCCTTCTTATCAGTACTATTATCAAACTTACAATGTCGGCAGTGTTCCTCTAACGATCCAATTGGGAATCGCCTACCAATTCATTTATACAGGATTTTTCCTAACCAGCAAATAGGCTATTACCCAGGTTAATTTTTTTCAGTGTACTTTCGGATGACATTCTGAAGATTTAGCGTCATTGCCGCGACAAATATTTCTCAGACGTCAATCTAAATCTTTACCAGAATTGTTTGGGCTTTATCACAGTAAATACTCTGGAGATGTTGAATCCGAGGAAGATATTTCCATCAAACCAGTTTCCGGTAGTTTCTGAGATAATGCTCTGCATGTTTTCTCCCATCGAATTGGTTAGAAAAATCTGGAAAACATGCCCGCCGGTTTCAATGTCAACACCTGTGGAGAAAGAGCTATATGCAGGTTTCGAGACAATCTGATTAGGAAAAAGGTAATAATATTCAGCATTTACTGAAACGCGCGGGCTGATCTTGAAACGACCGCCGCCGCCGAGCGAGAAAATATTGTTGTGATCGTAAGCGGTGGGAACAAGGTTGATGTGAATAAACGTTGGCGCCAACTGGAACGAAAACCGTTCGCCAAATTTCCTTGCCACAATTGCCTGAAATGCAAACGACATGCGTGAGGAGAAGTAATTCTTTCGCGCGGGATCGGTCCATTTCGTGGTATAGATGGCAGTTCCGGCAAAAAGAGTCAGCGTAAGCGGCATTCTCCTTGCTCCTGTACTTTGTCTGAGCGCTTTAACCTTCAAGAAACCGTCCCATGTATTCCGGAGTGTGTTCAAGCCAGCTCCAAGTCCAAGCCATTTTGTAACTCCATACTCAATTCCCAGCCGGATGGTTGCCTGTTTCAAACCAAAAAGCTCCTCATAGCCGGAATTGATGGCGCCGAAATGATGAGTGATTAGAAAGAGCAGGTCGCCAGGCGCCGGATTCTCCGACGACTGACCTATAACTACTTTGGTGGTTTTAAAAGTAGCAGAAGTATAGTCAATGCCGGGCTTTTCATCCTGGTTAATGAGGTTCATCAGGTCATCCTGGGCTTGCAGGGATCTGAATAACAAAAGAAATAACAATAGTGGGAATATAGCGCGCATAAAAGTTCTTTTAATTATTGGGAGCTCCGGCATTTATCCATTGTTTAATTTTTCCAAGGTCGCACGAAGATAATTGAGCGGCGTTTTTTGGCATCGGCTTTAAAGGCGATATATGATTAACAGCAGCCCAAAGACTATCATTGACGCTTTTTGCGAGTGAACTTAATCTGTTATAATTATCTGTGACAACATTGCCGTTAGGAACTAAAGATGAATGACAGACATTACAATTGGCGGTCATAATCAGCGAGATAGTTTGAGAATAGGTTACATTGGAGCTATCGCAGGCGATAAAAGGATAGAGGTCGTACTCGTTATCATTGTAACATCCTGTAAACATAATAAGCAGGATCAGGAATGAGGACAGGGCTGTGAGAATTTTTTTCATCGTTTAATATTCCTGTGAATAATTTTCATTTTGCACGTTACTTTTTTCATTGATTTTCTTATTCCGCGGTTCAGTTCCGGCTGTTCAATTCTATGGCGTGCCGGTATTGATCCATTTTTGAAAAAGGGCGATTTCGCAGGCAGAGAGTTTCTCGCCTCCTTTTGGCATCGCATAGAACGAGGCTTCCTGACGTATCGCTCCCATAAGTCGTCCGCTATTAGCGCATGACACTGCCTCATTGTATGTTTCGAGGCTTAATCCATTGGCGGGGTTTGAACCGCCATGACAACCAATGCACCACCCCTGAAGGATGGGATTGATGGTAAGAGTATAGGTAACATTAACGGAATCACATCCAGTTGAATCACACCGGTTGTTGTATCCTCCCTGCTTTATCCACCAATATATAATGCTCTTTTTATCCAATGAAAAAGGATCCTTTGGCGGCATACGTCCTTCGGAATTACTGAAAAGAAGGGTGTACAGCTTGCTCGATTGAGGATCAAAAGGACGAACAAGCCGATAAATGTCATTATAGTTATCAAGAACATGGTCTCCTTTGTGCGAAGCCTGATCATGACAACCAGTTTTAGCGCATCCGGAAAGGATTACCGGTAATACAGAGTTATAGAAATAGATTGTATCGTGAGAACATTTGAACTCCGGTCCCGGTGGCGGTGGTTTTGGCGGTTCAACGGAAAGATCTGCATCATGGTGGCATGAAGCCATTATAAAGAACAGACAGATCGGCAGGGCAAAGCGTGAGATAACTTTCATTGCGGTAATTTCATTGAATGTGTGGATCCGGTAACAGGTGGGAAATTCAAGGGGTCCTTTTCCAATCATAGTTTATGCAAAGCTAACAAAATAATTTATGTTTTGATTTTTTAATATAATCTTGATCTTCCAGCATTGAATTGGGAGAATACTCTGCGGTAAAAATAATTTTTTCATTTTCATTTTAATATTACATAAATTAGCAAACTGAAATCAAAATCAAATAGAATGAGAACAATAAAATTTTCCGAACAGGAACTCAAATTCATGAGCAAGCTGTATTCAGATCAACTTGCCGAAGCTTTAAACCGTGTTGAGCAATTACAGGAGATTATTAAAAAACTGGAAGTAAAAGTAATTGAACCAATTGAAGAGTTTGTGGTAAATGAGCGTCCTATTATCAAAAAAAGAGGTCGCAAACCTAAGGAAAAAGAAGAAAAGAAATTTAATGAACATAAGAAACGAGGCAGAAAACCTAAGGTTGTCGTACCTGTAACCATTGACAATTTCTTTGATTCAGAACCTGTTCTGGAGGTTGAACCTGTTATTGAATCCCTGCCATTACCCGCGCTAAAGAAAGAAAAGAAACAGATAGAAAAGAAAAAGGCAGAAGGGAAAAAAGCAGAAAAGAAAAAAGCTCCTAAGAAATACCGGCGACCAAAGGGAATGGTAATACTAACAACCATGAGTAAGCCATTACCCAGGAAAGAATCAAAGGTGAAACCAACCAATGAAATACCTTCTGCCAATGAAACCATCGTTGCTCCATCGGAGTCAACTCCAGAATAACTGATCCTTTTTGCAAAGAAAAAGCATATCCTGTTCGGGTATGCTTTTTCTTTTTGAGAATCAGAGTGGACTCCGTATTGAAATTTCAGAATCATGAAAAATAGCTTCATTCCTGCTGTGATTTTTTTTGCCTTATTTATCTCCGGCGCATATTCGCAGCCAATTCACACAATTTACAGGATAACCCCATCGGGAAAAGGCAAAATCAACCTTATGGTTGACAATATCGGCTATTGGAACCGGATGGTAAAGTTAGGCTATATCTTGCCGGATACGCAACATGCTTTTACGCCATCGCGGTTTAGCGCTATCCTGCCGCAGAACTCCCCGGATATACCAGTGACCGGTGAAACCGATGTGACCCAGAGTGAAAATTCGGTTTTCATTGATCCCGAAGATGAAAATTTTATCCTTAATTCAAACAACTCAAGCAGTTGGATTTCGGGTTATGCCGAAACTCCTTACGGCGCCGACGCCTTGTTTTCACTGGATTCAGGACTGGATTGGCAAGGTTCCACCGCCGGAGTTAATGGAACCAACAGCGGAGATCCATCAACCGCTATCGGATTGAATGGCTGGTGGTATGTTGGAAGAATCACAGCCGATTATGGTCAGGCTGTTTCATACAGCAAAAATCAGGGAAAAACCTGGACACGCGTAAAGGTCGGTCAGGGTCCAACAGCCGGCTACGGACTTCTCGATAAAAACCATCTGTGGATTGACAATTCAAAAACAAGCCCTTTTCAAGGCTATCTTTATGACGCATGGACAAACTTCATTTCAGGATCGCCGGATACCAATCAAATACAGATTGTACGCTCTTCAAACCAGGGTTTGACATGGACGTCGCCGTACAAGATAAGCGCTGCGGCATTAGCCGGTAAATTAAACCATGGCGTGAACATTTCCACAGCTCCTGATGGAGAGGTATATGTTGCATGGAGTATTTACGATACCTGGCCTTCTGATGAAACTGCCATCGGATTTACGAAATCAATTGACGGAGGCGTAATTTTCACACCGGCTACCCGGATTATCAGCAACATCAAAGGAATCCGCGCCTCGCTTACAGGCAAGAATATGCGGGTACACTCATTTCCATCAATGGCTGTTGACAATAGTACAGGACCAAACCGCGGAACCATTTATATTGTATGGCCGAATGTGGGATTTCCGGGGATCAATACCGGGAATGATATTGATATTTACCTTATCCGTTCTACCGATAACGGCGCTACATGGTCGTCTCCAATCAGGGTTAATCAGGATCCGCCGGGTTTGGGAAAACAACACTATTTTCCCTGGATCACGTGCGACCCGGTAACCGGCGGCTTGTGCGTGATTTACTACGACGACCACAACCTGACCAGCTCCGAAGCGTCCACATTTGTCTCTTATTCTTACGATGGCGGCATGACCTGGAGCGATATGCAGGTTAGCGATAACAGCTTTACCCCGGAGCCTATTGCCGGTCTCGCCTTCAGCTACTTTGGCGATTACCTCGGTATTCAGTCAAACAACATGAAAGTTTATCCAGTGTGGACAGACAACCACGACGCAGGACGAGCCATGTCATACTCTTCGCCTTTCGATCTCGGACCAAATCCCAACCAACCCTGGGTGATGTACTATTCCGATTCGCTGGCAGCGGTGAATGGAACCGGGAACGTTACAATGAACAATGGCGATTCGCTTTGGCTTTCACTGGGAATTAAAAATACCGGCGATCAGCCTGCGTTGGGACTTACTGCAAAAATTTCAACCGCTTCGCCGTATATCCTGATTACAGACAGCGTCGCTTCCTACGGTATTCTGGAACCTTCCCAAATAAAAGTTGTGCCGAATGGCTTCACCTTCCAGGTTTCTGATACTATTCCCGATAACCTCATGGTTCGTTTCAATGTAACGGTTACCGGTAGTGATTCTGTTTGGTACAGCCATTTTGCCATCGAATCTCATGCACCCGGTCTGCATATCGCGGGTATGACCATAATTGACACGCTTGGAGGTAATCGTAACGGACGAATGGATCCGGGAGAAACGGTGAAAGTAGCGGTGACAAACTCCAACTATGGCGATTTTCCCTGTAATCAGACAACAGGGCGTCTGGCAACAGCTTCCCCATATCTCACTTTGATTTCCGATAGCGTTGATCTTGGCGACATCCTTCCGAGGCAAACGAAAGACGCCGTTTTTACAGTTGCCGTGAGCTCTGAAGCTCTGGTTGGCGCCGGGGTGGATTTGGTTTACAGGGCGCAGTCGGGATTATACCGCGAAACCAGATCCTTCAGGCAGATAATCGGCATGTTGGCGGAAGATTGGGAAACCAACACCTTTACCAGATTTCCCTGGCAACCTGGCGGCGCTAAGCCCTGGACGCTGACCCAACAGAATCCCTGGGAGGGAATTTTCTGCGCGCGTTCAGGAACGATAGCCGATTATCAAAGCAGCCAGTTGTTCATCTCTTTCACATCGGCTACCAGCGACAGCATCTCTTTTTATGTACGCACTTCGAGCGAACAGGATTATGACTATCTGATGTTTTCGATTGACGCCGTATGGCAGGGACAGTGGTCGGGAGAAACGCCCTGGACAAGGGTTTCGTTTCCAGTGAACGCTGGAACTCATATCTTCAAATGGATTTACCTCAAAGATCTCTCTTACGCAACCGGTGAAGATGCTGCGTGGGTTGATTTCATTGCTCTTCCCGCGCCCGTTTTACCGGTGGTTGACCCTGGCGCCAACGACACAATCTGCGCAGGAATGACCGTGCAACTTCACGCAACCGCTCAGCAATGCGATTCAATCAAGTGGACAACCGCCGGCGATGGAGTGTTTGGCAACGATACGGCGCTTTTCACAACATATTTTCCAGGAATAGCCGATATAAATTCAGGCGCAGTTACTCTTTTAATGACCGGTTACGCACAGTACGGCAGCGTTGCAAAAGATAAATATGTACGGATAAATCATTTGCCGTTGGCTCATATTACTGCGTTTCCCGGCGATACCGCGTGCGCCGGACAGGCAATAATGCTGAAAGCCGATACAACCGGGGTTCTGTCACTGCTTTGGGCGCCAGGCAATTACAATACTCCGGAGGCAGTTTATGACACTTTGAATTCCGGTGGAATGGGAAGCCATACAGTTATACTTACAGTTACCGATCGTAATCAATGTAAGAACAGAGATTCGGCTAATATTACCTTCAGGGATTGCACCGGTTTGGAAGAGTACGTTAAACCATCGGCATCGCTTTATCCGAATCCTAATGATGGCAGGTTTCTCATTCAGATTAACAATGGAAAATACAGAGACGGTACTATTTCTGTTACCAATATCGCCGGCGACAGGATATTCAACGAGTCGTTTTCAAAAATACCTGTCCGATGGACCAGAATGATTGACCTGTCTGATTTTCCTGATGGAATATATATTCTTTACCTGTCTAACGCCGATGGCGTTGGTTCATATAAATTTGAGATTAGGAGATGAGCGGAAGGTTACTCGAAACGAAAAATTTCTCTTACTGCTCATCTGCTTTAAACAAGTTGATCGTTATTAATGCTCATAGAATCTATTTCTATAATCATGTCATCCCTTCTGGATAAATTAAAATAATAAAGAAATGAGTCTACTCCGAAAACTATGAAAAATTTGGCTAAAGCCAACTAAGATGGTGATTATCAATTGCCTCGACCTTAAGGTCGTGACAATTCAAGTTGCTGATATACCGGGCTTTAGTCAAAATTTGATTTTTCTAACTACTTTTCGGATTGGACTCAAAATTAGTTAAATCAAACTTTCCAAGAATAGAATTGAATCCCGTTGTTGACAAAACAGAAGAGGAAAATATTGCCACATTAAAACAATATATCAGAGACATGGCTCCAGATATCCTTTTTTTCAAGGTTCTTTTCTTCTTTAGTCAGTCCGAACTCGATTCCGTTTGCTCAGTTTGTATTATTTTTCAAAAACGATACAAAGAATCCCTGTCGGAACAATAATGGAAATAGGAATTCCGCTTCCTTTGCCACAATATTATTCAGTCAATTTAAAAACGGAGGTTTTATGAACATGCAAAAAATCAATCGGTTCTGGCAAAGCGCAAATTTATTTTTGGCTCCGGTTTTATTGGTCATCCTGATCTATTACAAAAACTCGATGCCTTTTTATCAATTTCTTTTATGGCTTCATTTGCCATTTTTAATGTTTCATGAATGTGAAGAATATGTTTTATCGCCGGTAAGTTTTAAAGAATTTTTCAATTTAAAAACTCCTTTTGGTTCCCAAACCAATCCCAATTACCCGCTTGATGAAGGCTATGTATTTCAGGTAAACATTGTTATTGCCTGGCCGGTGATCATCATCGGCGCTCTTCTCGCCAATATTGCACCCTGGGTAGGATTCTCCATGATGATATTTGAATTAACGATTAACAATTTAATGCATACAATTATTTTTCAGCCTAAAAAGCCTGCCTATAATCCTGGCTTGATCACAAATTCCTTGTTGTTGCTGCCGCTCGGTACAGTTACATTCCTTGTTGCGCTCGATTTCTTTCAATGGTACGATTGGGTATTTTCTGTAATGGCAGGCGCTGCAGTTGTTGGTTTATTAGCCTATAAAACTACAAGCCGCCAGAAAAGAGCGAATAAGGAAGGCGTGAAAACCACACTGTAGAAATCCGGCAGCCGGGATTTTACCTAACGACGGAGAAGCCGACAAATTCAAACAGGACTTTCTTTGAAATACTTGATGAGTACATTGACATCAGTAAGGCCGTCAGTACCAACAGTACCATTGAGGGAAGGGATTTGGCAACCTGATTGCGCTGCCGTTAAATAAACTTTGTACAGAACAAGGGAACAATTGCTTTATAAATCCTGAGACATTAGAGCCCTATCAAGACCAATGGGCGTTCCTGCAAGGCATTCAAAGAGCGGCGGCCATTCTGCTCGAAGACTTTTTGAAAAACAAAAAGGTCATCCATTACCGTCAGCTCAGTTATCTGGCCAAAAAGCACGCAAGTGATATTCTTAAACTGCGTTTTGTTCTGAATCCATTTTCATTTGTTTTCCTGTTATCCGGGCAGGAACAGTTTCATCTGGTGATGGAAACACTTGATACCAGAGAGGCAACATACATCTGGCATATTGATAAAGACAAACAAGAACTCCGCAACCAGCTACAGGTTATAGACCGGCAACTGAATATAATCCGCAATGATGGGCGCCAGGCTTTTCTTGAAT